>JBOGAY010000001.1:0-27795 GCA_051655925.1 Sarcina sp.
CTTTATTTAATTTTATATATGGAATTCTATACATGAAAGAAAGTCTTGATAAAAAAAATAAAATCTCAAAAATAGATATTAAATCTTTAAATCCATTTACATCTTTAGCAAAGATATTATCTATAAAAAATCTTAAAATGCTTTTCCTTTGTGCATTTTTAGTTTGGATTCCTAATGGAGCTTTCCAAGGACTTTTTTCACAATTTACAATTAATACATTTAACTTTACACCTTTTATAATCGGTTTATTATTTTCAATTTTAGGTTTACAAGATATACTTTCACAAAGTATTATTATGCCAAAACTCATAAACAAATTTACTGATAAAACAATCATCTTAATAGGTATGTTGTTTGAAATTTCAGCCTATATCTTTATTATTTTATCTGCATTTTTAGTTTTTTATCCATTTTTTATTATAGGAATGTTTCTTTTTGGATTTGGTGATTCTATATTTGGAACAGGATTTAATGGAAAGTTATCTAAATCTGTTGACTCTAAAACTCAAGGAAAAGCTCATGGTGCTAGCCAATCAATCCAATCACTCGCAAGAATTATTGGTCCTACAGTGGGTGGTCAAATGTACACATTAATTGGACATACTTCCTTTGCATTTCTTGGTGTAATATTTATATTTGCTTCATTTATCCTTATGACTAGATATAATAAAATTTTATAAAGTATGATATAATAATTACAAAATATTAAGATATTTTAATAACTGAAAACTTCAAAATATATAGTTGGAGGTACTAATGATGAAATTAATTGGAAATGGTATACACGTATACGATATAAAAAAATCTATAAATTTTTATAGAGATATTTTAGGATTTAAATTAGATATGGAATTTGATGCTGGAAATCTAAATCTCGCTTTTTTAACTAAGGATTCTTTTAGATTAGAATTAATTGAAGATAAGGAAAAAAGAACGCTAAATCATAGTGATGATATAATGCTTAGATTTGCTATTGATTCTGTTGATGAAACAATCAAATTTTTAAATAATATGGGGTGTATTGTTGAAAGTGGACCTTTTAGCCCATCACCTAATATAAGATTTTTCTTTATTAAAGATCCTAATGGAGTTCTTATTCAACTCGCTGAAAATATACAATAGAAAAAATGAATTTTTCATAAGAAAACACTTCAAAGATAACAAAACATATCTTCATTAATGTCCTTAATGAAATGAAAAAAATGGCAATTACACTTTATTCTTTAAGTGTAATTGCCATTTTTTATTTCATGTAGTTTTGTATAATTTCTTTACATTTAACTTGATAATCTGAAGCTAGCTGACTATTTACCAATAATGGAACTATTGACCCTCCGCCACTTTCAAGCAATGTAGCTTTAGCATTTTCATTTTGCATCCAACTGCTTGTATCTGCGTTGTAAACTTGTAATGATTCTTGTGATAAGTTATCTTTTAAGTATGTGTTTAACTCATTATATAAATTGTCAAAAGTTTTAAATTGATTATAAGAATCTATATCCATTTGCCCTTGTGACTGTGCTGATTTTAATGCATCACTAGGTCCTTCACTCTCTTTTACTGCTTGATTATATAGGCTCATATATTTATTATATCCATTTATTTTACTAACTTTTGAAGTTAATGCACCAGAGTTTGATAAATCATAAGTTATTCCATTTATATATGTTTTTCCAGTTTGCATTACTCCATCTTTGTTTAAGTAATAGAAACTTCCATTATCATTAATCCATCCTATTTGCATTGCTCCCATAGGTACAACAGGGACATATTGACCATCACATGTTCCAACAGTATTTTTTGTATTATCATTATAATAATACCAACTTCCATTAATTTCTTTCCATCCAAGTTGAATTACTCCATTACTTGCTATATCATATTTATTCCCGTTGATAGTAGCATCTTGTGTTTGCATTACTCCATTACTATTAAACGCATAATAATTACCATTTATTTCCTGGGTAATATCTTCTAACATCTGTCCATAAGAACCCATGTAGTACCAGTTTTGTCCATCTTGAACCCACTGATTCATTTCTAATGCCCCAGACGAATTTGCATATAGCCATTCTGTTCCTATAACCTCTTCACCTTCTGTCTTAGGATTAAATCTATAATTAGGGTATCCTTTTATCCAGCCTGTTTGCATTGCACCCGAAGGAGCAAAACTATACATTTGATTATTAACCCACAATTCTCTATTAGATTGCATTACCCCTGAACTATTCATATAATACCAGCTACCATTCACTTCCTGCCATCCTGTTGTCATTTGCCCACTACTATTCATATAATACCACTGTCCATTCACTTCCTGCCATCCTGTTGTCATTTGTCCACTAGTATTCATATAATACCACTGTCCATTCACTTCTTGCCATCCTGTTGTCATTTGTCCACTAGTATTCATATAATACCACTGTCCATTCACTTCTTGCCATCCTGTTGTAAGTGCAAAATTATTTGGATTCATATAGTACCAACTACCATTATTAATAATCCATCCAGCATAAGGTTGTCCTTCATTATTATTGTAGTACCAATTTCCATAATCTTTTATCCAATTACCTGGTGTATTACTCTGACTTAACAAAACAACACTTTTGTTATTCATATCACTATTTATATTTTTTGTAGCACCCATAGCACCAATTCCAACTACCGCTGTTATAAGTCCTATAGTAAGCATAATTTTCAACTTTTTCATTTTCTCTACTCTTCCTTCCTAAACTTTATCTTTATTTACTATAATAGGCCTATAAGATTTCCAGCAAATATCAAACATAAAACATTTTAATTACACTATTTGCCATTTAAAAATACATTTACCATAGTTTATTTTATTTTTTTGCTTCTTATATAAATCAGTATAATCTTCCCCTTTTTACAAACACTATAACTAATAATTTGACTTATATTTAAAGAAATCATATTATTACGAGTATAATGTTAAATAAATGAGGTGTTTAAAATGAATTTTGATGAACTTTCAAAAAAATACGATACTCATGAAGCTATTGATAGAGCTAAACTTGTTGCTTTGGAAATCAAAGAGACATTAGAAAATAAAGCTCCAATTACTGCTATGGAATTTGGTGGCGGTACTGGACTTTTAAGTTTAGAGCTTTTAGATAAATTTAAAAGTATAGATCTAGTTGATGTTTCAAAAGGAATGCTAGAAGTTGCAGATGAAAAGATAAGAAAAAATAGTTTAGATAAACTTTCTACTGTAAATGTTGACTTAGTAGCTGATCCTTTAAATAAAAAGTATGATGTCATTTATACTTCTATGGCATTACATCATGTAAAAGATGTAGATCTTACTATCTCTGCTTTATATGAACATTTAAATGATAATGGTGAAATTTTTATTATAGATTTAAATGAAGATGGTGGTGATTTTCACTATGGCATAGAATCTTTTGATGGCTATAATGGCTTTAATCAAGAAGATTTAAAATCTAAATTTAAAAAAGCTAACTTTAAAGACATAAATGCTTACACATTCTTTGAAGATGAAAAAGTACAAAATGGTAAAGATATAACATATTCATTTTTCTTATTACATGCAAAAAAATAGCAAAAAAAGTTCCCTCAATTTTTTGAGGGAACTTTTCCTATTTTGTAAATTCATCCATTATTCTATTTGGTACTTTATTTTGAAGTTTTAAGTGAGCTACAATTGGCATCTCTCCAAAATGAGCTACACTATCACATTTCCCCATATAAATATAAGGCTGAGTTACTCCATCTACATCTTTATATTTTCTTACAAAAAGATGCATTTCAATTCCATACTTTTTATTATTTATAAGTTGTTGTCCTGCCTCTGATTCTAATATTGTTGTGCTTTTACTTTCCCAAACGAAAATATCATCACCTATAAATTCATTTACATGATTTATACTATCTTTTATTCCCGCTTCTTTTTCAAAATTCACAAACATATACCACGACTTTTTATCATCACTTGCCTTCTGGCCACCCATGCCAAACCCACTGAACTTCTTCTTAGTATTAGCCATTCTCATAACATCATCTCTTGAGTAAGCAAAATATAATTTCAAGAATGGATTTCCATAATTCTTCTCACCAAACTCTCTTTCATATCTTAAAAGACCATAATTTATACAGTCATTTATATATAATCTGTATTTTTCATTTTTAACTACACTTCCTATTTCATCAGCAAGTTTTACACTTTCACCTGTAACTTCTATAAAATTGTAATTACTTTCTTTTTTAGAATGATAATCCCCTCTTAAACATTCTAAAGTATATTCAAAACTTCTATCATCTACAAATTCTATATACTTTTCTATCTCTTCTTTAAGTTTTATTTTTGTAGAAAACCCTTTTTCTATAAGCTCTCTTAAGATTATATACTCATAAGGTCTTTTAAGAGGTAGCTTTACGCTTACATCTTTTAAAACATCTTTAAATAGCTTATCTTTTAAAAGTTTTGTATCCTCATAACCTTTCTCTATCTTTTCTAAGAAAGCAAGATAACTTTTGTTTGGAGTTGCACCAATAAATTTAAGTGGTTCTGGAGCTCCCTCATATAAGAAGTACTCGGTTAAGAATCCCACTGGCCTTCCACCTCTCACTTTCTTAAATTCCATATATTCCTCTTTTAAATATTTTAAAGCATTAAAGTTTTCACTATCTATCTGCGCAAGAATTCTCTCTTTCGCAATTTCATCCATTTGGATATTTGTATCCCCGGGGATGCTTACAAAATTTGTTTTAAGTGAAACTTTTAAACTATCCTTATCATAATACTGTGTTCCATTTAAAGCCATTGCTACAAGAAAAGCTTTATTATGATTTCCTATAAAATCTAAAACAGTTAAAAACTCTTTTCCTACAAACTTTCTAAGCCCTCGCCCAAGTTGTTGTATAAATACTATAGAAGACTGAGTAGGTCTAAGCATTAAAATAGTATTAACTGGCGGAATATCCACACCTTCATTAAATAGATCAACAGTAAAAATAACTTCTAAATCTGCATTATCATCTTCAAGATTTTTAATTTTTTCTCTTCGTTCCTCAATTGAGTTCTTACTTGTTAATGCAATACTTTTAATACCTCGAAGATTAAACTGCTGTGCCATATACCTTGCATGAGCCACATTAACACAGAATCCTACACACTTTCTTTTATCACCATCAAAACCATAGAAATTCATCTTTTCAATAACAAAATCTACTCTCTCATTTATTTGAAGAATTTTTGCTACTTTCTCTACATCATTAATATCAATCCCCGCGTAATCAACAAGTTCTATATCAGTTATTCCAAAGTAATGAAAAGGTACTACAAGATTCTCTTCTAAAGCTTCTACAAGTCTTACTTCAAGAGCTATATTATTATCATAAATAGTAAATATATCATTTCCCTCAGCTCTTTCAGGAGTAGCTGTCATACCAAGTAAAAACTTTGGTTTAAAGTAATTTAAAACTCTTTGATAAGTATCTGAACTACTATGGTGCGCCTCATCTATAATAATATAATCAAATTCGTCTTCCCTAAACTCATCATAATACCTAGACATACTTTGAATAGTTGCAAAAAGATAATCACTATCTTTTTCTTTAATGTTGCCCGTAAAAAGCCCAAATTTTTTATTCTCTATAATTTTTTCATAATCACTTATAGCCTTTCTTAAAATATCTTCTCTATGTACTATAAACAACATTTTTTTAGGATTAACCTCTCTAACATCAAAAGCTGACATATAAGTTTTCCCTGTTCCTGTTGCTGCTATAACAAGAGCTTTACTTGCATCATGTGCTCTTAATCTTTTTAAATTTTCTAAAGCCTTAGCTTGCATTAAATTTGGTTTAATTTTTTTTGTACTACTCAAAAATTTTCTAGTTTTATTTTCTCCCCCTAGTACTTTAAGCTCTCTTATAAAACTTTCATACTCATGTAAAAATTCATCATCCACAACATCAGTTTCATCCATAAGTCTTTTATAATTTTCCATGACCCTTACTACAAATTCATCATCCTTTTTAGAAATAATCTTTACATTCCACTCTTCATTACTCTTTAAAGCAGACTGTGTTAAATTTGATGAACCTATATAAACTTTATAGAAATCATCATACTCAAATATATAAACCTTTGTATGGAACCCTTTCATCTTTTCTTCAGTGACAAATATTTTTAAATTAATATTATCAAACTCTTTTAGTCTTTTCAAAGCAACTGGTGCAGTGAAATTTAAATATGTTGAAGTTATAACACATCCTTTTACATCATTTTCTTTTGCAGTTTGAAGCTCATCTAAAATAAGTTGAAGTCCAGAAAAGTTTATAAAAGCTACACTAAAATAAAAAGCTTTGCAATCTTTAAAAGATTCTTTTAGCTCTAATAAAAAATTACTATCTTCTATATTAGTGATAAGCTCATTCCTACTCATGAATTCTTTTGCTTTTTTTTCATCTATAAAATCATTTAAATTTAATTCTGTTTGAATATACACATTTTTTCTCCTTAGTTTGCATAATATATCATGAGTTAATTATACACCATCCTTTCTGAAATATAAGAAAAAGCACTCTAAAATTAGAGTGCTTTTTTATATTTTTAAAATCTATATTCTCTTAAGCCCAATGTTTCTTTAAAAACTCTACAAGTTTAGAAACTTTCTCACAAAGCTCGATTTTCTCTTTTAAAGTTAAACTAGCAAGCTTAAATTCAATTCCATTAATATAGAATTTTTCATTTTTAATATAAACTCTTGATATTGCAAGTAAACTTATATTAAGTGAGTTAGTCATACCTTCTTTATAATAGATATTTTTATCTGTAATTAACATACCACTTGTTTTAAGTCCAAATACTGTTGTATCAAGAAGTAATATAGGTTTTTCTACATCATTCATATCTGCATAACTTGCCATAGCTGACGCATATCTTTTTTCTGATGCTGCCCCCTCACTATGGACAAATAGCATCTTTCTAAGATTCTCTGATTTCACTGAATTTACAAGTTCTAAACTAAAGTTTTCAGCAGGACTTATTGTCATCTCACCAATCTCTTCTTCTATCTCTTCTAATGGATTATCCATTATTCTTCTTAAAACTATTACAAATTCGATTAAATCTCTTAAATCAAATAAATCTTGTTTCTTTTTAATGTGAGAAAACTCAACTACTCTATTAGTAATTTGAATTTTATTATCATCTTTAGTTTTTATATTATTAGCATACTTAAGATCAATAAACCATTCATCTTCATTTCTATTCTTACAATAAATTCCCTTACTTGAAATAACCATTCCAAGTGTTTGAAGATTAAGTAAGAACTTCTTAGAATTATCTATAACAAGATAGATTTCTTCAAGGTCACTTATACTCATAACATACGAACTACAAGCTTCCCTAATTTTCTCTCCGCTACCTTCAGTTATTTCACTAAAGTATACCTTTTCTCCAATTTCTTTATTAACAAGTTTTGAAAGTTCCACAAGAATCTCTTTAAAACTTAGATTATCATAGTTAAGTAAATCACTCATAAGCTCATAATACTTATTCTCTTCAAGATTAACTTTAAGTTCTTCTTGAAGCTTTTTATTTCCAAATAAGATATTTTCACTATCTATTCCAAGAAGCATACTTTCTTCTGTATTATCTTCTGGCCTATCAAGTGGAGCAAGTCCATTTACTTCTCTGTACTCATCAAGAATTTCATTAAGCATTTGTGCAAAATCATCTTTACTTCCCATATAATTATTACAAAGTTTATAATCTCTATGATCTACTTCTACAAATATTCCATCAAAGAATATTCTTTCACCTCTTTTAATCTTAGAGTAATTTCTAACTTTTAATGATTCAATCTCTGAAAGTTTCAAGAATTTTTTTGTATAACTTGAATAAATAGCTCTATCTGTTATAACAAATCCTTCTTTGTTTTTTCCTGCTTTGTCATCTTCAACATAAGACATTATAACAGGCTCATAATCCATTTGCATTTCTCTTATTAATGAATAGAAACCTGGAATTTCTAATTCCCATTTTTTATTCTTGATTGATATATCAAGTGCTTTAATCTCTTCGCTACTGTCTCTATAAATATAATTTACCTTCTCCATGAAATCAAATTCTATATTTTCTTCTTCATTTAGAGGAATAACAAATCCAAATACTTCTTTCTCTATTTCTCTGAATTGTCTTTTATCCATTATATTTCTATCCTGAAGTTCACTAAGCATAGCTCTCTTATCTTTTCCTGAAGGTGCTACTTCTTTAATTGACTTCATACAATAATCAACAATAACTGTTCTATCTTGAGTATCTAAATCAGCAAATACATTACCTTCAAATGATCTACCAAAGATAGCATACTCAGCCTTAAAGCATTCCCAATTTCTTATAGAATACTTGTCCTTAGCCTCTTCTATCTTATCTCTTCTTAAAACATCAATATAATCATCTTCTTTGATTTTTTCAAGTTCACATTTAAATGTAGTTATTCTAGCTTCTTCGCTTACTTTTTTAATATCTATATCAGATATAACATATCCAAAATGATTTATTTCAGCTTCGAATATAACATCAAGATCTCTTATATTGTAAGCTTCAATGCTTTCTCTACAAATCTCTTTTTTAATTTCTTCATCAGCATCACTTGGAATTTTAGAAATTTCTTCTATATATAGTTGATTTTCAACAACTTTAATCTCTTTTATTATATTATCAGCCTTTTCTCCACACTTATTTAAAAGTTCTATAGCTGAATTTAATAAATTGTATTTTCTAATACTTATACTTTCAACTTTTGATAAAGCAACATATGTGTCTTCAAAGAATGGATATTCAACTATAGCATCTCTTAAAATACTAGTATATTCTTCATCTGAAATACTTCTCTTCTCTTCATATTTTCCAAGAATTTGTCTAGCTTTTGCCTTAGCTTCAAGAAGCTGATTTAAAGTTCTTCCATTATCTTCTGTATAAATATCAAAGTTAGCAAGACCACATTTATTTATAAATTCAACTGCTTCAAGTATCAACTTATAAATTCCTTGTTCTATATTATCTCTTAAGCTATACTCAAGTTTTGCCTCTTCAAAAATAGATTTTATATCTCTTGTAATACTTCTAACTGCATATGTTTTAAAGTGTGGTTTATCACTATTCGCTTTATATATCCCAACACTTCTATCTATACTTGCAAGAATTTGCGCCTCTGAAACTGAATTATCCATCATTATATTTATTTTGCTTATTTGCTTTGATAAAGTTTGAAGACATTGAAGCCCAAATATACTTTCAAACAACTTATCTTTTTCTATACTATTATCATTTATACCCTCTTTAGTTAAAAAGGCATGTGTATAATCTATAAGCTCATTGTAAGCATCATAAAAAGCACCTTTAATATTATCATTTGTAAAGTTTCTTCTACCTCTTATAGCAAATACATTATCTTTAAATCTTTCTACGCAAATTAAACATCCATTATAGAATAGAATTTTTAATGTTTCTAATCTAAACTCTCTACTCTCTAAATCTAAAATATCGTCAAGACTATTTTCTGCACTAAGCATATCTTCTTCATCATATTTTATAAAACTAGTTGACTCACCGTATACTATAGGTTTATTTTCTTCTTCAACTACCTGAATTTGTTCATCAAAATTATTAAATAACTTTTTCTCTATCTCTCCCTCAGGAATTTCAGTAGTATCTTCTAATGACGAATTTTTATTTGAATTTTCTTCTACAATCTCCATATTAAGAATTTCAACTGTCTGTGTATTTTCTGTTTCAAAATTATCATCTTTTTTCAACTCAGAATCTAAAGCTTCAATAATGCCATCTTCTTCTAAAGATTCCACATCTAAAATTTCAGCGATTTCTTTCTTTGTCTGTTCTTTTTTTGCTTCTAGTTCTTCTTCTAACTCTAAAAGCTCTAATACATGTGATTTTTCTTTTTTAGATAAAAATTCTTCTTTTTCTACTTCATCATTATCTATTTTTAATATTTCCTTAGCTCTATTTTTAAAACTAGGATCTTGTATTATTTTTTGCTCTTCCGTAGCAATTTTACTAGTCTCATCATTATCAGTAGTATTCTCAACTACTTCTAAAGATTCCTCACTAGCAGCTTGTACCTGATCATCATCTTTACTATCAGTAAATCCAACCACTTTTGCATCTTTCATTAAACTATCTTCTTTTGCAAATTGTAGACATAATTTTATGTCTTCTTCCTCTAACCCTAAGTCTAAGCAGTATTCATTTATCTCTAATAAATCATCCTCTGAAAATTCTATTGAATTATTTAGCTCCATTATTGCTTTAATAAAATCAATAGCATTTTTAAGATTTTCATTTACTAAAGCTTCTGCCTTTTCGACTTCATCTTTAGCTAACCCTAAACTTTCTCTTTTTTTCTCTAAAATAAGTTTACTCTTAGGACTATCTAATTGTTTTCGGAAGAATAATCTTTTATAGCTATCTAAATATTTTTTTAATTCATCGTTGTTTATTAAATTTATATCTGACAAAAAAACTTCCTCCTTAAGCAAATCTCACTCTTTATTATATATATAATTCGACAAAATAAAAAGTTATTTTAGTTAATATACATTAAAAAAACTACTCTTTTTTAATTTTTTTACTTAACAAAACAATTCTTTTGCATTTTTTGTATATAACTATATAATTAAATTAAATATTTTTTTCAAAATTAAACTAAATACAGAGGTGATAAAATGTCATTACTAAAAAAATTTAAAAGTGAATTTCCAAAACTTAACGATGGTTTTTCCTTCTTATTTGGTCACTGCAATTATATATTAGTAAGAAATAAAAACAGAGAGACTATTTGTAGCTTTTACAATTCTGAAGATGGTGAAATTCTTATAAAAAAATATTTAAAAGAACATGATATTGATAGAGATAACTGTACTTTTGAAGAAATAAAAGAAGCCTCTGACGAAAATGAGCAAAGACTCCTTGATTATTTTAGGTTAACTTATCTTGATCAAAAATTAATTCTTTATAAAGATATTTTAGAAATTTCTAAAACTAAAGAACTTCATAAAATTGACCATGTTCATAAACATAAAGATAAATACTCTATTGAAATATATTTTTCAACATAATATTTTAATTATTTCATATAATCTTTAATCTTAATTGAACCTTCTCTACCTTAAGCTTTAAAGAGAAAAGTTCTATTTTTCAACTAAATATTTAAAATAGCATCAACAATATCCTCTTCAACATGAATATTATATTTTCCTTTTCTAAACTCTTCCTTAACTATAAATTCTCTATTATCAGGATTTGCTTCTATTAAAGCTCTTACCTTTATAGGGAATTCTTTATACACAGAAGCAACTTTATTATCATCACCTAAAAATATAATTGTAGGAATTCTTTTTTCTCCAATTTTTTTCACAAGAAACTTTTCATGCTTATCCGCTTCGAAAAAATTAAGTTTTATATTCTCATTAGCTTCTGCTATTTTTTTTAAAATTGGAACCATAGTTTGTGCATCACCACATCTATTTTCAATAAAAATAGCTAAATTAATATTTTTATCTATCGCTTTTAACTCATCAATTTTATATTCGTTATAGCTGCAAAACTTCAGCTGTGTTTTTATCATCTCTAGCTGTTCATCATTGGCTTTTACTTTAATATCTTCATATGTGCTTCCATGTAATAACTCTTCTACTTTTAGTCCATTATTCATAATAAACCCTCACTTTTCTAGCATACTTGTTTTTAGTTTATCACACTCTTCTAATATTGCATGTTAACTTTTTGTTAGAATATATCTTATGCTTATAGTTTAACTGAGTTTTGAAATAATATACATATCTAAACTTGAGCTAATTCTCAAGTAGTTGACTAGAGAGTTGTATGTTATAATTAATTTTATAATTAATTCATAATTTGGGGGATTTTTAAAACTATGAGAGAACTTGTAAGCTACTATCTTATAATTATAAATATAATTGCATTTATTTTAATGTATGTTGACAAAATTAAAGCCATCAAACACCAATGGAGAATCAAAGAATCAACGCTAATCGGCTTTTCTATTTTTGGAGGTAGCATCGGCTGTATTTTAGGTATGCAAATTTTTAGACACAAAACAAAACATCCTAAATTCTATATAGGAATACCTATTATTCTTGTAATACAACTTTTACTTAGCTATTATATTTATTTTGAATTTTAAAGGAATAAAACTTTATATATTTACATATAATCTACTAATCCACTATATTTAATATTTTATCTGCTTATTTACTAGTAGATAAAACCTAAAAAAGAGCCTGTAGTTTTAAACTACAAGCTCTTTTTAAGTTTATTCTTCAATATATAAATAAATTATTTTTCAAATAAATTTTACAAACTTATTTTTCTTTAGATAACTTTACTTCCATGAATTTCATAAGTATTCGTCTTATCTAATATCTCATCCCTATTTTCTGTGTTGACACCTTTTCCTGGCATAATTATTATTCTACCCTGTGCAACTTGGTTTAATCTTTTTAATTCTTCCATACATTCATATGCTGATGTATTTCCACCCTTTGTAAGAATTCTATCTACACCAATACTAATTAAATTCTCTATGGCTTCATCTTTATTTTCAATTTCGTCAAATGCCATATGAAAAGTGACGCTCATAGGTCTTGCAAGTTCAACAAACTCTTTTGTTATCTGATAATTAACTTTATTATTTTTCAACTGTCCTATAACAACACCATAAGCACCAAGCTCTTTGCACATCTTTATATCTTCTCTCATTATTTCTATTTCCTCATTTGAAAATTCAAAATCTCCACCTCTTGGTCTAATTATCACCATAACGTTAGTTTGTACATCCTTTAAAACCTTTTTAATCATTCCATAACTTGGAGTTGTACCCCCTTCTAAAAGATTATCACAAAGTTCAATTCTATCTGCACCTTTCTTGTTTGCAATAATTGCTTCATTATAATTCCCAACACATACCTCAAAAACTTTTTTCATAACTAAAATATCCCCTCTTTTAATAACTAAATTAATTTTCAACTTGCCTTATATAACATTTTATTCATATAAATTAATTATACTATTTTACCCCTCACTAAAAAAAGTGTCTACTTCTAGGTTTAGTAGACACTTTTAATTTAATTTAATTTTAAAATTTCTTTTTCATCATCTTTTTCAACCTCTTCAATTTTTGAAAGTGTTTTTTTATAGAATATTACAAAACAAGCTATTGTTGTTATTGTAGCAATAATATCTGCAACACTTTCAGCTAAAAACGTAGCCATTAATTGTTGACTTTGTATTGAACTTGCTCCAAATATAAATGGTTGATTTTTAAACACTATCGGAAGTATAAAAATTAAAGGAACTAATAAAAATATCTTTCTAAGTAATGCCAATATTAATGATGTCTTTGCTTGCCCAAGTGCTAAAAATGTTTGTTGACATGCAACTTGTGCCCCAAGCATAAAAGCACCTGCAAAAAATAACTTAATACTCCAAGAAGTTATTCTTATAAGTTCTTGATTATTATTAAATATCTTCACAAAAAACTCTGGTATCACCATAAGCCCAATCCACATAGCACCTGTATATATCATACAACTGATAATTAATAGCTTAAAAGTTTTTTTAACTCTTTCAATATTTTTCGATCCATAATTATAACTAATTATTGGCTGTGCTCCCTGAGTAATTCCTATTAAAGGCAAGAAAAGAATTTGCATAATACTACTCATAATTGTCATTGCACTTATCGCTAAATCTCCACCAAATTTCGCAAGCTGATTATTCATACTTACAATCACTAAACTCTCCGTAGCTTGCATTATAAAAGGTGATATACCAAGTGCTAAAACACCACCTATTACTTTTATTTCTGGAATCAAATATTGTTTTTTTATTTTAATAGGGCTATCTTTAAATATAAATTTCAAAACCCAAATAGCTGAAACTAATTGCCCTATAAGAGTTGCAAATGCTGCTCCCTTTACCCCCATATTAAATACAAAGATAAAAATTGGATCTAATATTATATTTATAACTGCACCTATCATTACTGTCATCATACTTACTTTTGCAAAACCTTGAGCATTAATAAATGGATTTAACCCTAAGGCTATTTGAACAAAAATAGTTCCTAATAAATATATAGTTAAATAATCTAATGCATAATTAAGAGTTGCTTCACTTGCACCAAATGCTATTAAAATAGGCTCCCTAAAAATAATAAATCCTACAGTTAAAACCATTGATAATACTAAAAGCATAGTAAAACTATTACTTAAAATTTTTTCCGCGGCTTCATTATCTTTCTTACCCATTTTAATTGCAAGAAGTGGTGCTCCTCCTCCTCCAATTAAAGCACTAAATGCTGCTATTATAATAATTATAGGAAATGCTACCCCTACTCCCGCCATAGCTATTTCACCATTTTGCATTTTCCCTATAAATACTCTATCAACTATGTTATAAAGTACATTTACTATTTGAGCTATAATAGCTGGTAAAGCTAAAGTCAAAAGTAATTTCCCAACATTTCCATTCCCTAAATCAGTTACTTTTTTTTGTGACATTTTATCTCCCCACTTTATATGATTTTCAGGAAATTATTTTATTTTTAAAATTATTTCCTAAAGATATATCAATTAAAAGCTTATGAATCAAAATTCATAAAACTTCTTTCACTTTTCATTGTATTCACTAAAGTATATTTATATTAATTAATTTTTATTAATTACGTTATTATTTATATTTGTGATTGTTATTCTTTTTTGATTTATTATTATAAAAATCCTCTTTATTTCTTTATAGTTCGCATAGTAATTTTTTATATTAATAAATTATTTTTAAGTCTTGAAAATAGCTATTGATATCGTTTAAACTTAAATTGTTAATATTTTCCAAAATAAAAGGGGGAAGAATATTTTGGCAAGAAGAGCTTTTAAAAAACATGTAAAAACATGCGTATCAATTTTAACATTATCAGCTATGTTCACAGGAGGACTTGTTTCATTCCTACCTGCTAAAGAAGCAACTGCAGTTGAAAAGCAAACAAATGATGTGAAACGTAACGTTTCATATTATGGTGACTGGTCAATTTGGGGTGGTCAAGGAAACTTCTATCCTAAAGATATCCCAGCTGAGCATTTAACACACTTAAACTTTGCATTTTTAGATTTTGATGCAAATGGTAATTTAATTTTTACAGATAAAGATGCTGCTATAGGGGCACCTGTAGGGGAACCTGGAGTACAATGGGGTGGACCTAATGCTGGTATTATCAATGCATTCCAAGAATTAAGAGCAAAAAATCCTAATATGAAACTTGGTATCTCTGTTGGTGGATGGTCAAAATCTGGAGACTTCTCTGAAGTAACAGCGAATCCAACTAAAAGAGCTAAATTAATAGATAATCTTGTTAAGTATGTTGAATATGCTAATATGGATTTTGTAGATCTTGACTGGGAATATCCAGGTGAAAAAAGAGATGGAGATAAAGTTGATAATCACCAAGATGAGGGAACTCCAAATGCAAGACCAGAGGATAAAGAAAATTATGTAACTTTCTTAGAGGAATTAAGAGTCGCTCTTGATAAAAAAGGAGATGAACTTGGAAAATACTATGAAATAACTGTTGCTCTTCCAGCTCCAAAATCTAAAGTTGATAACGGAATAGATGTTCCTAGATTATTTGCAGCTGTTGATTTTGCTAATATCATGACTTATGATATGAGAGGTGCATGGGATGATAACAGTGGTCACCAAACAGGACTATATACAAACCCTCTAGATCCTACAGCGGGTGCAGGACTTTCAGTTGATGATAGTGTTAACTACTTTATTGAAAAAGGTGCTCCTGCTGATAAAATAGTTGTTGGAGCTGCTTATTATACAAGAGGATGGAATGAAGTTGGTGAGGGTCCTGATGCTAAAAACCCTGGATTATTCGCACCAGCTAAAAAATCAAATAAAGATGCTGATCAAACTCCTTCTTACGGGGCTCCAAATGAAGCACCTATGAAAGTTGGTGAAGGTGGTAGAGCTAGTGGTGTATGGTCATACAACGCTCTTGATAAATTAAAGTCAAATTATCCTGGATTAAAAGAATATTGGGATGATACAGCAAAAGCACCTTATTTATATGATGCTTCAACTGGTAAATTCTTCACTTATGACAATGCAAGATCTATAGGTGAAAAAACTGACTATGTAAAAGAAAATAATCTTGGTGGAATGATTGCTTGGATGGCATCTCAAGATGCTTCAACTGGTGGTAGCAAAAGAGATGAACTTACAAAAGCAACAGCTCAAGGTTTATATAGTGGACAAGAACTTCCAGATCACGAAATAGTTTATGCTGATCTTGATATTGAAGCTACTATTAAACCTGTGGGATCTCAATGGGGAGGCCCAGGGGGTGGATATGAAGTTACAATCAAAAACAATGAAAGACTTCAAGAAAGTGATGCTGTGTTAAAAGAACTTGAAAGAAGTGCTGAAACAATTAAAACACCTATTATCTATATAGATTCAAATGTTAAATTATCAGCTGGAGACCATATGGCTGGAGCTATATCAACTGATGATAAAGGAAGAACTGTAATTGATATTAAAGGAGTTTGGGAAGGTAAAAATATAGAACCAGGTCAAAGTTACAAATTTATGCTTAATGCTGAAGGTGATAAACCTGAAGATTTATCAGCAATTAAGTCTCTTTCTATAGGTCAAAGAATGAATGAAGCTGGTACTGTTGTTTCAGAACAACTTTTATATGGAGATAGTATAACTCCTCCTATAGTAAATACAG
The DNA here is from genome assembly GCA_051655925.1 of Sarcina sp. Taxonomy (GTDB): domain Bacteria; phylum Bacillota; class Clostridia; order Clostridiales; family Clostridiaceae; genus Sarcina. The sequence goes on from JBOGAY010000001.1 coordinate 16,830, forward strand.
CTCCTTCTCTTTCAGGTATTGGTAATAAAACTATCTTTGTTGGAGATTCATTTGATGCAATGGCTGGTGTTAAAGCTACTGATAAAGAAGATGGTGATTTAACTTCTTCAATCAAACTTGCTGGTACTGTTGATATTTCTAAAACAGGTAACTATACATTAACTTACTCTGTTACTGATAGTGAAGGTTTAGAGACTGTTAAAACTAGAGTTATAACTGTAAAAGAAAAAGAAGTTATTCCTCCAGTAGAAAATACTGCTCCTACATTAAAAGGTATCAAAGATGTTGAAGTAAAAGTTGGAACTAAATTTGATCCTATGGCTGGAATTACTGCTGAAGATAAAGAAGATGGCGATTTAACTTCTTCAATTAAACTTGCTGGTACTGTTGATACTTCTAAAGAAGGTAAATATACTTTAACTTATTCTGTAACAGATAGTGAAGGTTTAAAAGCTGAAGCTAAAAGAGTTGTAACAGTTGTTAAAGAGGCTCCACCAACAAATGACACATATAGCCCAACTAAGGTCTATAATACTGGCGATAAAGTAATTTACGGTGGTAAAGAATATACAGCTAAATGGTGGACTCAAGGTGAAACACCAGGTCAAAGTGCTGTTTGGGAAGTAACTCCAGAAATCGAAGAAGATGGAGCTGAAGTTTATGTTCCTGGAAAAGCTTATAATGGAGGTGCTGTAGTTTCTTACAACGGCAAAAAATATCAAGCTAAATGGTGGACAAACACAACACCTGGAAGTGATGATTCTTGGAAAGCAATCTAATTCTACGCATTATAATATAAACAAATTCTAAAATTTACTCATAAAAGAAACCCTCGGTCAATTTTGACTGAGGGTTTTGTTTTATTTTAATTTACTTACTTATACTTGTTTCAATCTCTGTAAGCATCTTTTCTGTTGCATTGATTCCTGGTCCCCCAAGATACCATGCTTTTGTATCTAAGTATGTTATCGCTCCATTTTTATAAGCATTTGTTTTTTGAATCAATTTATTTTCAATAATTTCTTTTGCTGGTTTTTGTGCACTACTTGCAACAAGTCCTTTGTCTATTACAAATAAATAATCTGGATTTTTACTTAATACATATTCTGATGTCACTGTTTGTCCATGGCTTTCTGTATCAATATTCTCATCTACTTGTTTAAATCCAAATTCATTATGAATCATTCCAAATCTTGATTTATCACCAAATACTGTAATCTCACCATCATAAACCATAGTTACTAAAGCCGTTCCTTTTAACTCTTTTGTTTTTTCTTCTATAGCTTTTGTTCTATTTTTTATTTCATTAAGTTTTTCTGTCACTTCATCCTCTTTATCAAAAATCTTTCCAATTGTTTTTACATTACCATCAAGTGCACCAAAATGATCTCCTCCATCTCTACCTAACATTATAGTCGGTGCTATTTTTGATAATTCTTGATAAAAATCTTCTTGTCTACTTTCTATTATAATAAGGTCTGGATCTAATTCATTTATTTTTTCTAGATCAAATTTTTTTAAAGTTCCTAAATCTATATACTTATCACTTTTATAGGATTCTAAATATATTGGTAATGTTGCTTTTGGAACTGCAATAGCCTCTTCTCCTATTATACTCATTGTATCAAGTGAACTATAATCTAAAACAACAACTTTTTTTGGATTTTTGGGTACTCTTACTTCTCCTTTTCTATCTGTTACAACTATTGTTTCTTCTGCTTTCGCTTCTACTTTTTCATCTTTTCCTGACATATTAAAAACTGCTGCTCCCCCTATTAAAATTGCAACTACAACTCCTACTATTATTCCTATTTTTTTATTCATTTCTTTTCACCTCTAATTTTATTTTTAATATTGATTTTCATTATCATTTAGTTATTATTTTTTTATGCTTATCTCATCTAGAAATAAACACATATTTTTTGTTCATTTATATTTTGTATATTGAAAGGTATTTCATAAATCTCCTCTAAGAAATCTTTATTTATAATATCTTCTTTAATTTCATCTTTTATTAATTGACCATTTTTTAAAACAGCAATTTTATCTGAATAACAAGATGCAAAGTTTATATCATGCATTACTATTACAACTGTCTTTCCAAGGTCATCAACAAGCCCTCTTAAGACTTTCATCATTTGAACAGAATGTTTCATATCAAGATTGTTAAGTGGCTCATCTAACAATACATACTCTGTATCTTGTGCTATAACCATTGCTATATATGCCCTTTGCCTTTGCCCACCTGAGAGTTCATCTAAATATCTATCTTTAATATCCGTAAGTTGCATATATTCAATAGCTTTAGCAATTAAATTTTCATCCTCCTCCTTTAATCTCCCATCACAATATGGAAATCTTCCAAAAGCAACAAGCTCTTCTATTTTTAATCTTACATTTATATTGTTAGATTGTTTTAATATAGATATTTTTTTTGAAAGCTCTTTTTCATTCCATTCATTTAAATTTTTTCCTTCAATAAAAACATCTCCTTTGTCTTGTTTCATAAGTCTCGATATAATTGATAGCACTGTACTTTTTCCTGCTCCATTAGGACCTATTAAGGATGTAAGTTTCCCTTTTTCTATAATTAATGAAACATTATCCACTACTTTCTTATTCCCATATTTTTTAATTATATTTTTTGCTTCTATCATGAATTTTTCTCCTTTAATAAAAGATATACAAAGTAAATTCCACCTATAAAATTAATAATTATACTAACTGTGCTATTATAATTGAATATTCTTTCAACAAAAAATTGTCCTATAATTATAGCTAAAATACTTATTAAAATAGATGCTATTATTCTATATTTATGTTCATACGTATTTATAAATTGGTATGTTAAATTAACTACTAAAAGCCCTAAAAAAGTTATTGGTCCAACAAGAGCTGTTGAAATTGACACTAAAATCGAAACTATGAAAAGAATTTTTTTTGATAATTTTTCATAATTTATTCCAAGGTTTATAGCTTGATCTTTACCTAATAATAAAACATCATATTTTTTTATATCATCATAAACAAATGCAAATATTATGAGACATATTATTATTGTAAGAAGCAAAATATCAGTATTAATATTTTCAAAGCTTGCCATTATTTTATTTTGTAATACATCATATTCGTTAGGATCAATGATTACTTGCATGAATGTTGATATACTTTTAAAAAATGTTCCAAGCACTGTTCCAACTAGTAATAAAAAAAATATATTTCCACTTCTTTTAAATACAAGCTTGTACAATAAAAAGCTATTAAATAACATGATTAAGACTGAAACTGTAAAGTTCATAGTTGGATTACTAATCAAAATACTTGCTGACCCAAATATGAAAACTATAGCTGTTTGTGACAATCCATATAAAGAATCGAGTCCTAGTATACTAGGTGTCAATATTCTATTATTTGTTACTGTTTGAAATATCGTCGTTGAAAAAGCTATTGCTCCTGCAGTAACACAGATTGCACTTATTCTTGGTACTCTTTTTGATAAGTTATAATCAAAATTATTTGCATTTAATCCTTCAAACAAAAATAAACTTATTGCTAGCATAACTAGTCCTGTTAAAATATATATTTTCCTTTTATCCTTCATTTGTTTGCCTCCTGAATATCAAGTATAAGAATATAACACTACCTATTACTCCAACTGTTAAACTTATAGGGATTTCATATGGAAATATTAAAATTCTTCCTATAATGTCACATATGAGCAAGAATATAGCTCCAAATAATGCTATGTTCCATATACTTTTTGAAAGATTATCACCCATAAATATAGATACTATATTAGGGATTATAAGACCTACAAATGGTATGCTTCCAACTGTTATAATAACTAAAACTGTTATAAGTGAAACTATTATCATTCCTATATTCGCTATTTTTTCAAAATTTAATCCTAAATTTTTTGATATGTCTTCTCCCATTCCTATGATTGTAAATTTTTTTGCGTATAAAAATGCAATTATCACAAGTGGAATAGTAAGATATAAAAGTTCATAGTTCCCTTTTAAAACTGCCGAAAAATTTCCTTGCATAAAAGAACTCATATTTTGCATTAAATCAAATTTATATGCTAAAAAATCTGTTAATGCACCTATTATATTTCCAAGCATTATTCCAACTAAAGGAATAAAAATTATATTTTTAAATTTTATTTTTTTCATTATTTGCATAAAAACAAAGGTTCCTAGTAATGCAAAAACAAATCCTAATATCATTTTCTCCCAAAGTGTTGCTGATGCAAATAAAAGCATTGATATTACTACTCCAAGTTTTGCACTATCAATCGTTGCTGATGTTGTTGGTGATACAAACTTATTATTACTTATTTGCTGCATTATAACTCCACTAATACTAAGTCCTACCCCTGCAACTATAAGACTTACTAATCTTGGAATTCTACTTATTAAAACTATACTAATTTGTTCTATATCTCCATTTATAATATCTTTTATACGTATTTCATGAACTCCAATAAATAATGAAATAACTGATAGTATTACAAAACTTGGAATCAAATATCTTTTTTTCATTTTCCTCTGTCTCCTATCCTTAATTGAAATTGATTATCATTTGTATTTATAATAATAAATTTACACTTTAATTGCAATATAGTTTTAAATTTATTAATTTATCATTTTTATTTTAGAAACATTTGAAAAACAAAAAAGAGTGATGAAAAATCACTCTTTAAATTCTAATATTCTCTTAAGGCTTCAAGTTTTAGCATACTTCCAACTATATCTTCTACTATAGCTTCTATTATATCAATTTTTTTAGATTTACTTTTTATATATATTGATAATTTTTTTGCTAAAATTTTAAGTTTTGTAACTGTAAGTTTATTATCTAAAAGATATTTAGTAGCTTCTTCTCTACTTCTAAATCTACTAAGCTCTCTTATATATAAGTCAAATTCATTAGGTTGTTCATTAAATGTTTTTTCAAATGCTAACTTATCACTTCTTTTTTGAATATTTTTATTTTCTTTTTCATTTTTGCTTGATTCACATTTACTATTCTTTAAAGCACTTCCTTTTTCAATATATATTGCCTTTTTAATAGTTTTTTTCTTTTTACTACCCTTCTCATCTTTATAAACTTTCTCTTTTAAATCTATGACAAACTCCTTCTTATTCTTTTCTATTGCTAACAATTCTTCTTCTGTTAAATTTTTTATAACTTCTAATGCTTGTTCTACAATACTTAAAGCTATATCCTTTTTTTTCACCAAAAGCCCCCCAAAAAAATTACTTTCCTTACTCTTTAATAGTACTAAGCACTCCTTTTACATGTATATGTATTTTTTATCTACTTAATGTTTAAATTATAAAAAAACACTTTAGTAAGCATGTTCTCTTACTAAAGTGTTTTTAATTATTTACATATATCTTTATGTCGTATTTTAAATTTCCATTTAAAATATTTACTCTCATATAAGTCTAATACTAGCCATATTCCATATAAGATAAAAGCACCTACCCAAAAGCTTAATCCTATAAGTTTAAAAAGCTCTCCTATAATAAAACCACCTAAAATAAATTTAAACTTGTTTTTATTGAAAGATTTTAAATATTTCATCACTAGTTCACCCTTTTATATTTATTCTTTTGTTATTATAAACTAATTTGCTAAAAGACTTTGTGTTGCATATTCTGCATCTGATGTTACATCTATTCCAAGCTTTCTATATGTTTGTTCATCAGCTGTTCCAACTATTGTTGTTGAATGAGCTTGTGAGCCTTCAAGCATTGGTAATTTTTCTAATGCAACTTGTGCCATTGGATTTGTTGCTGCACATATTGAAAGTGCCATAAGAACCTCATCACAGTTTAGTGTTGGTCTTTCAAATCCTAAAGTTTTTGATTTAAGACTTATAATTGGCTCAAGTACAACTGGTGAAATTAAATGCATTGAATCATCTATATTTGCAAAATGTTTAATTGCATTTATAACTGCAGCAGCTGTTGCTTCCATTAAATCTGAACTTTTTCCTGTAAGATTTGTTCCATCTGGAAGTTCTATACCAACTATTGTTATATTATCCTTACTTTCTGAGGCTTCCTTAACTTTATTAGAATAATCTCTTGCAACTGCAACAATTTTTCTATCACTTTCTTTAAGGTTTAACTCTTCCATTATAAGTTTTGTTCTCTCTAAAGTATCTTTATCAACATAACCTTTTTTATATTCACAGTTAGTTTTGAAATATCTTCTTATTATTTCTTGTCTTGAAGCTTCTTTAACAACTTCATCATCTATAATTCCAAATCCAACTCTATTTACACCCATATCTGTTGGTGATTTATAAACTGATTCTTTTCCTGTAATTTTTTCTATAATTCTTTTTAATACAGGGAAACTTTCAACATCTCTGTTATAGTTAATTGATTTTATATTGTAAGCTTCTAAGTGGAATGGGTCTATCATATTTACATCTTTTAAATCTGCTGTTGCTGCTTCATACGCAACATTTAATGGATGTTTTAGTGGAACGTTCCATACTGGGAATGTCTCAAATTTTGAATACCCTGCTATATTTCCTCTTTGTTGCTCATGATAAAGTTGACTTAAACAAGTAGCAAGTTTTCCACTTCCTGGTCCAGGTGCTGTAACAACTACTATTGGCTTACTTGTTTCAATATATGGGTTTTGTCCATATCCTTCTTCACTAACTATTGTGTCAACATCTGTTGGGTATCCCTTAGTTGAACTATGCTTATAAACTTTTATTCCTCTTCTCTCAAGCTTGTTTATAAATACTGTTGTAGCTGGTTGACCACTATATCTAGTAATTACAACACTATTTACATCTAAGTCATATGATCTAAATTCATCTATAAGTCTGAAAACTTCTATATCATAAGTAGTTCCAAAGTCACCTCTTATTTTATTTCTTTCAATATCTCCAGCAAATACACATATAACTATTTCAGCTTTTTCTCTTAGTTTATATAAAAGTTTTATTTTAGCATTTTCATCGAATCCTGGTAAAACTCTTTTAGCATGAAGATCATGTAAAAGCTTCCCTCCAAACTCTAAGTATAACTTATCATAATCATTAACTCTTTCTAATATATACTTAGATTGTTCTTCTAGATATTTTTTGTCATCAAATCCTATCTTCATCTTTTCATCCCCACTAACTTTATTAAATTTTATGAAACCTACAAAATTTTCATTTCATAATTATGACATACTTTTTCATCATTGTAAAATAAATTTCTAATTGAACTTAGTTTACCCAAATAAAACATGTATTATCCAAAAGGCTTTTTTTTTTTATTTTCACAAAAAAAAAACATAATTTTTAACAATAAATAATATCTTTTTTATATTTCATAAAAAAATTTATGAATATATTTTAATACAACTCTCATATATTTTCAAAGATAACTTTTAAAATTTAAAAAGGAAGAAATTTTTCATGAATTATAAACGTTTTTATCTAAAAGTTTTTTTTATGTGTTTCATAATATTCAACTTATTTAACTCGATTCCTTGCTTTGCTAGTGAACTTCCAAATATCAAAGCAACTAGTGCTCTATCAGTAGATTTAGATACTAAAGAGATTATTTTCAGTAAAAATGCTGAAGATAAAATGCAACCTGCATCATTAACTAAACTTATGACCGGTTTTATTTTATCTGAAAATTATTCTAAAAAAGATATTTTAATTTATACTCAAAATGCTATGAATCAAGAATCTTCATCTATCTTTTTAGATTTTTCTGCTGATATAGAAGCTGGTTTTGAAGTTTCTGCTTTGACAGTTATGGATGGGCTTTTAATTTATTCTGGAAATGATATAGCAACTTTGATTTCTGATAATATTGCTGGAACTTCTGATAACTTTAGCAAACTTATGAATGAAAAAGCTAACGCTCTTGGTATGAAAAACTCAAAATTTTACACTGCAAATGGTCTTGATTCTGATGATATTTTGAAAGGAAACTCTCACTATACTACTGCATATGATTTATATTTACTTTCTAAAGTTGTAAAAGAAAATAAATGGATGATGGAAACTATGGCTAAGTCAGGTGATATTTCTATTGACTTACCTAATGACACACCTATAATAATAAAAAATACTAATAATAATTTAAATAAAGATGGGTGTATTGGTGGAAAAACTGGTTATACAGATAAAGCTGGTAGATGCTTACTTGCTTTTTATGAGCGTGATGGTAGAAATTTTGTTGGAATAATTCTTGATTCACCAACTCGTTCTGATTCATTCAAAGATATGACTAAACTTATGAATTATAGCTTTAGCACCTCAAAAAAATTATTTTACAAAAAAGGTGATGTTATTGATACTAAAACTATTGATTTTAAACCTTTTAGATTCTTTGGTCCAACTTTTACTACTACGGTAAATATAGTAACTGACAAAGATATTCTCTTTTATTCGAATGATATGAATAATTCTATTAAACCTAAGATTAATCTAGAAAATATATCTGCTTGGAATTTAACTAATGACTCTATTGTGGGTTCATTAACATTTAATTTTAAAGATTCATCCGAAACATTTAACTTAACTACAGATAAAACTACAAAAAATATTATAAAAGAGTTTAAATCATTTTATATAATATTAGCAGTTTCTTTACTTATTATTATCATAGTTATTTACTTAATAAGAAAAAAAACAAGAAAAAGGATAGCATGTTAGTATTTTAACTGCTATCCTTTACTCATTGCATTTATTTATTTTTATGCTTTTCTACAAATCTTGAAATTCTTGTTACAGCTTCTTTTATATCATCCATTGAAGCAGCATAACAAGCTCTTATATAGCCTTCACCACATTCTCCAAATGCACTTCCTGGAACAGCTAGTACCCTTTCTTCAAGTAAAAGTTTTTCACAAAATTCATCTGATGTCATTCCTGTTGATTTAATACATGGGAATATGTATAAAGCACCTAGTGCTTCAAAACAATCAAGCCCCATTTTTCTAAATCCATTTGTTATAACTCTTCTTCTTCTATTATATTCTTTAGCCATTTCTTTAACACTATCATCACCATTTCTAAGTGCCTCAATAGCTGCATATTGTGCTGTTGTTGGTGAGCACATTATCCCGTATTGATGAATTTTTTTCATAGCATCAATAATTACAGGATGACCTGTTGCATATCCAAGTCTCCATCCTGTCATAGCATAAGCTTTTGAAAACCCATTAACTATAATAGTTTTTTCCTTAACCTCTGGAAATGTAGCTATTGATACATGGTCTCCATCATATGAAAGTTCCCCATAAATTTCATCTGATAAAATTATAATATCTTTATCCTTTAAAACCTCAACAAGTGGAGCAAGCTCTTCTTTTGTCATTATTGCTCCCGTTGGATTATTTGGAAATGGCAAAATTAAAATTTTTGTTTTTTCTGTAATTGCAGATTCTAATTCTTCTTTTATCAATTTAAAATCATTTTCTGCTTTTAAATTTATTGTTACTGCTGTTGCACCAGTAAATGCTGTACATCCTTTATATGCAACAAAACTTGGTTCTGGAATAATAACTTCGTCTCCTGGTCCAACTAAAGCTCTAAGTGCAAGATCAATTGCTTCACTTCCTCCAACTGTAACTAATATCTCTTCCTTTGGATCATACTGTACATGAAATCTTCTATTTAAATATTTTGAAATTTCTTCTCTTAACTCTATAAATCCAGCATTTGATGAATAATGTGTATGACCTTTTTCAAGAGAGTATATACCTGCTTCCCTTACATTCCATGGTGTTACAAAATCAGGCTCCCCAACTCCTAATGATATGACATCTTCCATTTCATTTATCATATCAAAATATTTTCTAATCCCTGATGGTGGCATATTTCTAACGTTGTCTAAAATCATATTTTCCATTATCATACAAATAAAATCTCCCTATCATTTATTTTTTTCTCTTTAAAAATTGTTCCATGTTCTTTATACTTTTTAAGAACAAAGTGTGTAGCTGTACCAGTCACATATTCTTGTACTGCAAGTTTTTCTGATACAAACATAGCTACCTCTTTCATTGTTTTCCCTTCAACTATTACCGTTAAATCAAATCCTCCTGATGACATAAGATAACAAGCTCTCACTTGATCAAATTGATATATTCTTGATGCCACTTTATCAAATCCAACACCTCTTTGTGGTGTTATTTTAACTTCAATAAGTGCTGTTACAGTTTCTTTTCCTGTGTTTTCCCAGTTAATCAAAGTTGTGTAACCAGCTATAATACTTTTTTCTTCAAAATCTTGTATTACATCTCTAACTTCCTGTACAGTTCTTCCTGTCATAAGTGCTAAATCTTCATCACTACATCTACTATTTTTCTCTAAAATTTCTAAAATTTCTTCCATATCATCTAACCTCCAATTATTTTTAAAGATAAAAAAAGCCCCATCCCTAAAAAGGGACGAAGGCATAAAATTCTTCGCGGTACCACCCTAATAGATAACATTGCTATCCACTCAGTAGAATAAATATTTATTCAATCCTTTATAACGTAAGGAGCTCGTCGTACTTTATTAAGAAAATTTCTTAGTTCTCAGTACAAGATTCAAAGACTGCCTTCCCTAACTGATAAATGCTAAATTACACCAACCTTTAGCTCTCTTTAAATTACCAAAAAGGTACTCCTTCTTCTCACTATCTTTAACTTATCTTTTCTGTATTATATACAAAATAAAATTGTTTGACAATATACTTTATATATTTTTAATATATATTCTAATATTCGTAATAATTATTCCTTTTTATTCCTTTTAATAAAAAAAGATAGGAAGATATTTATCTTCCTACCTAAAAATTCAAGTTTTAATATTTTATTATCTACCTTTTCTTTTTATTCTAGCTTCTCTTTTTTTAGCTATTTCTCTATCCTTGAATGAACCTCTTTTTTTCTTAGGTTTTCTATTTTCTGAATTATCTCTTCCACCTAAATGATTAGC
>JBOGAY010000002.1:0-5224 GCA_051655925.1 Sarcina sp.
ACACCAAACCCATCACCAGAATATAACTTTGGAACTATCTACCTATCAGGTGGCGGTATCATTGTAAACTCAAACGGAACATTCTTTAGATGTGTTAGACAAAAATAAAAATAAAAGTAGCTAGCGTGATTAAACCCCACTAGCTACTTTTTCTATTTTATTACCCATTGCCTCTTCAATTTGATCTTCAATATTAATAAAATACTCTCTATAATTATCATAAATATTTTTCTTTATAACAATAACCTCTCCAATCTCAAAGTTTAAAACTATATCATCACCATAAACCTTTATTGAAGCCAAATCTTTAAAACTATAATATTCCTCAATCGAATCTGTAACATTATAAATTCCTGTTTCAAAAAGATACAAATATCTACTAACCTCATTTAAACTTCTTCCACCAAAAGTAATTCTTATTTTTCTTGTATACATAGCCACAAAAACTCCAGCTAAAATTCCAACTCCAATGATAGCTAATTCTGCTATCTTATTAGAAACTCCAAGTGAAAGAACTGCTCCAAGCTTAAAGAAAATATAAACTACATAAGCAAATATAACTTTATCAAATCTTTTTATAAAATCTAAAAGATCACCAAAACTCTCATTCACAACAGCTCTTAAAATATCACTCCAATTCTCTTGCAACTTTAACGCCTTATCAAATGATATATTCTTTTTACCACCTTCAAAAACCTCATTCTTTTCAGCCATAAAAGCATTTTTAATAAAATCTGGAGCATTTTTCTTATTAAGAGTATTCGCATCATCAACAATAGCACAAGTTGATCCATCTTTAAGCTGTAAAATCACTGTCTTATCAATATAATCCTTAATTCTTGAACCAACAAGATTATACCTCACAAATGATTTACCAACCCTCTCTTGTGCATAAAAATTCTCTGCATCAAAAATAACTTCTGCAACCGGATTTTCCTCTTCACTTTTACTCTCAACAGTTCCAAAATCTTTTTCCTTTATAATGTTTATTCCCTTTGTTGAAAATAACATCTGCACTATAAATCCAAGTCCTATAACCAATATAGTATTACTAAAACTAAACATCTTCCCACTCAAAATACTTGAAGCATACATTCCTAGTATTACTACAATTGTAAGTGCTGATATAAACGAAACCTTTCTTGTAAAAGCAGCTGCTATAATTGCCTGCCATCTTCTATTTGTAAGTTTACGTCTCTTATTTAAAAACTTATTTAAATCAATATTCATAAGCTTCTCCCTTTTATTTTTATAACTTTCTCTTTTACTACTATTTTACTACTATTTTACTAACTATATATTAACTAAATATTTAATAGTTGTGAACCTCAACACCCACAAGGCATTTAGATTCGTAAAAGTTTGATAAATTTACAATAAAAATCTTCTTTATTCTAGCTCCTCACCCATATCAGTAATAACTTTTTTAAATTTACTATTGTAACCATTAAGAAATTTTTTTCCTAAAAATTATAAGTAAAATTAAATTAAAAGTTATTTTTAATTTAAGGAAGAAAATCCAACATATTCATCTAGTATTATTTAGATATAGTAATTATCAGTAACCTTCCTAAATATAAAAATATTTAAGGAGATACTATTATGCCTAACTTTATAGCACCAAATTATTGTTCATTAGACCAAGCTTTAGATTATTTTAACAAACTATATCAAAAAGCTCAGAACTCTCAAAAAAAATCTGATATATCTTTTTTTAATACATCTTTGCATGAATTTATTACTCCTAGTACAAACGCACTAAAAATTAAAAATTTAAAAAACTGTAATTATACAGTAGAAATACGATTTTGGAAAAATCAAAATAGATATTTATTAGATATTTACCAAACTCCTAAAAAAAAGCTACAATTTTAACTGAAGCACAAATCAAGCAATTGAACAATTACTTAAGATATTTAGAAACTCCCATTATTCAAGAAAATCTTAAGCAAAGCTCTATAAAAGCTTTATTTCTTATAATAACTATTATTGTTATTATCTTAATATTAACTATATATATATCACTTATTCAAATATAGAATCAAAACTAGAACTAAGTTTCTCGTCTGCCACAATATATTTTATCACTTAAAAATATACTTCTTATACTTTTTACATCTTTTTTTATATTTGCCGAACATGTAGTGACTCAAGTTACTTCTTTTCAAAATGATATACTTACACCGCCTTTAATAAGTAATAGTATTACTTTAATATCAAGTTTTGAAACTTTATATTTTGTGTTTCTTTTTTTTATTTGTGGTCTAAGTATACTAATTGTTTTAAAAACCACACAAATATCAAATAGTATTAATAAATAATATCAAAAAAGCATATACAGAGCTTATTAAGTTCTGTATATGCTTTAAGATAAATCTTTAAATGATAATCAATTCCCTTAACATACTAGCTATCACGTAAAACTACAAGGCTTCTTTAAAACAACTCAAATTTTGTTAAGTATTAATAATAATAATCTATAATATCATGAGATCGCTCACCAATTATTACATTTATACTTTGTCCTTTTTTCAAAGTACCACTTTTAAAAGAGATTGGTAATTCTACATTATAAGCATCTTTAATTTTAATAATATAGTATTTTCCTGTTCCATTTCCAGAACATTCACACTTAATGCATTTCCCTTCATATTTTACAAAAGAATTAAATTTAACATCTAAAACTCGCTTAAAAGACCTGTCATTCAAAGCATATAGAATAAATGTTAGTGTAATAACACCAACTGTAATTATATTGAATCCAAACAATTTAAAGTTGACTAACAAGCTTATTATTGGAATTATAATAAATAAGCTAGTAATGCAAGAATATAGAAATTCATATAAAAATCCTTGCCATTTTTTATACTTTCTAAGTTCCTCTATCGTCACTCTATGTGTAACATCCCAAGGATTAATAAGTATTTTATATAAGTATACACTATTTAAAAAACCTATATACATTATTTCTATTGCTAATAATAATATATATAATCCTAGAAAATAATATTTATTAACTAAAATATAAATAGCTATACTACATATAAATAAAAATAGTATATACTCAACTCTTATACTTTTAAAACTAAAAATATTAGTATGTTTTATTGTACAATTTAATTTTTTAAACTCTAATATACTTAGTATAAATAGAATTGTTGGAACCATATAAATAGCAAATATAATTAATTTATTAACTATAGGCAACTTACCTTGCTGAAAAGGAATAGCTGAAATTAGATGAACTGAAATAACAGCTAAAATAAAACTACATATCTTTACAAAGTCATTTAAGATTTTATATACTTTTAAATTCATAAAAAATACCTCAAACAGAATTTATTAGTATTATTTTACCATTCTTTATTCACATTATGTTAGTATTTTTATTATGTGTAATTTTTGTTATATTGTTAATGATATATTCTATAAATTAAATCTTTTAAATATAAAATTAATGATATATTCATCAAAAATTTTTTAAAAAAGGTCGTGATTAACATGCCAAGCTACAATAAATCTATAATAGTCCCTTTAGATGAAGCTTTAAAAGAAATACATAACCTACTCGATGTTTATAAATCACAAAATGATATGAATGCCTATAATTTTTTAATTTATGGATTTTTAGCTCCAAAAACAAACAGTGCTAAAATTGATAATTTAGAATCATTTAAATACACTATAGTATGCAAAAAAAATGTTCATCAACTTTCTTTATCAATTTATAATAAACCAGGTATCACTACTACTAATTTAACTACTACTCAAATAAATGAGTTAAAAAGGCTTAATGATTATTTAAAACAACCTGGTATGTTAAAATCTATAAAAAAGTATCAAATGAAAGCAGTTATTCCTTTTAGTATTATTGTTATTTCTATTTTGATTTTAATTTTTTTAGCTAAAAACAAAATGCTATAATATTTCACTAATTAGATATTAATTAAATGCTTAAGAGATATAAACTTATAATGAAAATCTTCTTTATTCTAACTCTTCATGCAGATTAGTAGTAATTTTTTAAATTTATTATTGTAATAATATAAGGTTTTTTTTCCTAAAAATTCTAGGTAAAATTGGATTAAAGCTATTTTAAATTTAAGGAGGTATTTTAATGCCAGATTTTCATAGATATGAAGAAGTTCCACTAGATGATGCTATACAGTATTATAAAAATTATTACAAGAGATCTAAAAATACAAGTGACATGAAATGGTATGTATTTTCACTTGAAAATTTTATTGACCCTCGTTTTAATGATGAGTATATTAAAACCTTAAATAAACAAACATTTAAAGTTATTGCAGCACGTAATAGTTCCACAAACTATAGGTTACGAATAGATTACACAGATGATACACCAACTATTCTAACATACCAACAAATTCAAGATTTACAAAATTTCAATGACTATTTAAAAACTCCTAATGTAAAAAAAACACTTGCTACAGGTGAAAAATTTGCTAAAATACTTTGGGGGAGCATTTTTTCTTTTTTGTTAATTCTTTATATTATTCATGTAATAAATTACATTAAATAAAATTAATAACTTATTAACATAAAGCACCTATTAAAAGATCTTCTTCAAAAGGTTCTAATATTTCAACTAATCCTTCCCATGCAGTAAGCACCTCTTCATCTGTTTCTGCTGTTTCTAAACTTTCTACGCTTTCTATAAGTTTTGGTGTACCATCTGTAAATTCTAATACTTCTTCACCAGTTTCAGAATTTGAAATTAATTATATATTCATTAAATATATTTAAGAAAGGTCGTGATCACCATCCCAAGTTTTAACAAATCTGTAATGATTCCTTTAGATGATATGCTTACTTATCTTAATGAACAGTATCAAATATGCAGTCAAAAAAATCAAATGAAAGATTATAATTTTTTACTTTATGGCTTTTTAGCACCAGAAATAAACACTAATAATATTGATAATTTGAGACCCTATAAATCTACAGTAAGATGTCGAAAAAATACTGGTGAATACTATTTAGATATTGATAATAATTCAAGTAGCTCTGATCTAACAGATCAACAAGTTAAAAAATTACAAGAACTTAATAATTATTTAAAACAATCTGGCGTGATGAAATCTATAAAAAAAGATCAAATGAAAATAATTATTCCTTTTTGTATTGTTGTTATTTCTATTTTTGTTTTGATTTTTTTAGCTAAAAACAAAGTGCTATAACAAGTAATGCTAGTTCTGAGTCT
>JBOGAY010000003.1:0-12430 GCA_051655925.1 Sarcina sp.
TGAGTATGATTTTGAAATAGATTTTGAGAAATACTATACTGATCATGAAGAGGTTGAGATAAGTAAGAGTTGTAATGAATTAGGAATAGAAAATATTGCACAGTTAAAAAAATCTTTACCAAGAGAAATAAAATATGAAAGCATAAGAGCTATTATATTAAAAGAATATATTTTAAATAAGTAAAAAGTAGCTATGCGAGTGCATAGCTACTTTTTAGTTTTGAAAACTTAAAATATTAGTGAAATAATTTCTAGGAATTATTCCTTTTTTTATACCCTCAATAACTACTAAGTAAGTAGCAGCAGTATCAAATCTAGCATCATGATAATTTCCACTACCATCAAAAAGTCTATTGGCAGTTTCAGTGATTTTTTCATCTGTTATTCCAAGGAATTTAACAACTTCTTCAAGTTTAGGATTTTTATAACTGCCAGATGGTTTCATTATTTTACAAATATCTTTATAGTATTTCATTGTACAAAAAATGTTTTTAGGTTCGTATTCTTTTTCCATATAAAGAGCTGATAATTCGTGTTTTAAAAATTTTATATCAAATGGTACATTGTGACCAATAACAAAGTCAGCAGTCATAAAGTCTTCAATGAAAGTTTCAAATTGATCTTCAAAATACTGACCATTGCTTAATTCATACAGTTTTTCTAATGAAAATTTATGTACTCTTTCTGCTTCAGGATCCATTTCTTCAACTGTAAAGAAGAAGTTATGTCCTGTTGTTTTTTGAGGTTTACAATCAGTATCAGTTAATATATAACTAAGTTGACAAATGCTCCCTGGTCTTATGCTAGTTGTTTCTGTATCAAAAAATAATAACTTCATTAAATAATCTCCTTAAATTTAAATGTATAGTTATATAATAATACACTTTACATAAAAACTGCAATAAATAAAACTTTATCTATTGATGTATAAAAGTTTCTGTTTAGTGGCATATTAATTTTAGTACTTACTTAGGAGGAATAACAACATGAACAAAAATTTAAAAACGATATGTGCAACAATTGCAATATCATTATTACCTATGGGGACTGTATGCTATGCACAGACAGCAACTAATGCATCTTATGAAACAATTTGGGTTGATGCTGCTTCTAAAGTAGAAGAGCAATCTGTAGAAAAAAGCAAAAAAACTTCAGCTGAAGAATATTCAATTGAAGACGTATTACGCTTTAAAAGTGATAAAGAGAAATATGATGCATACATGGGTAAGGAAGTGACAGTAAAATTAAAGGTATGTAAATTAAAAGTTGCAGATGATCAAAGCTATATCATGAGCAAGGATAGTTCAATGAAAAAAGCTAAGTGTGTGACTAGTAAAGAAGAGGCTAATAAGTGTAAAGAGGGAGATGAAGTAATAGTAGTTGGAACTCTTAAAGAGATAAAAGGAAATAAAGTTTTACTAGAAAATGCAAAAGTTATTAAAGTAATTGATGTTAATAATAAAGAATATAATAAGGATAAATATAAAGAAAAAGATAAAAAAGATGATAAATGTGAAAATCAAAAAGACAAATGTGAAGATAAAAAAGATAAGTGTGATAAAGATAAAAAAGAAGACGCAAAAGTAGAAGAAAAAACATCTGCTGAAAATAAAGATAGTAGAGATGATAAAAAAGCTGATTCAAAAATAAAAGATAAAAAAGCAAAAAATGAAAAAGCACAAGAAAAGCAAGAAGAAAAGAATGATACAAAAACTGAAAAAATAGAACAATAACCGAGGATTACCTCGGTTTTTTTATTTAAATATAATCTTTAAGACCTGTAATAGAAAACTCACCTGATATAATATTAAATTCTTTTGTTGAATCTAAGCATTTAACTTTTAATGAACCATCAGAATTTAGTCCGAGTACTTTAACACTTGTTATTTTATTATCGTTTGAAATTAAATTTACAGTTTTATTTTGCAAAATAGAATATGTCATATATTCATTTAAAATAGAAGTAGTATCTTCTTTTAATAATATGTTAAGTTCATTTATTATATTAGCTATAATAATTTCATTACTTGGTAAACTTGTTATTATATCATTTAGTGCTATAAATTTATTTTTCAATTCATCAATTGAATTTGTAGAAGAAATATTTAGACCTATACCTATTACAAGACAATTTAAACCACCGTTAAAAATTTTTGATTCTACTAAAATTCCACCTGCTTTTCTATTATTAACTATAATATCATTAGGCCATTTTATCATTGCACTTATATTTAGATATTTAAGAGCTTTTACAATTGCAAGTGATGTTACTAAAGGAAGTATTTCTATCTTTGAAATATGATTTAAGTCTTTTAGCAAAATAGACATATAGATTCCACCTTTTGGAGAAAACCAAGTTCTGTTATTTTTTCCACGCCCAAGTGTTTGTTCCTTTGCAATTATTATAGATCTATCATTTAAATTTGAATAATTATTTTTACAATATGTATTTGTAGAGTCAATACTTTCATAGAATATAATAGAACTTTTAAATTTATTATCTAGTATATTTTCTTTAAGTAACTGTATATTCATAATAACTCCTTATTTAGGTTTTTATTCTCATTATAATAAAATATTAATTTAAAAGATAGGGGGAAGAAGTTATAGAGTTATAGAATATACTGCATATAATATATTAAAAGTGAAAGATTTTCCTAAAGGAGTGGATTTCTTTGAAAAAAACTTATGTATTAGATACAAATGTATTATTACACTCGCCAAAGGCATTGTTTGCTTTTAATGACAATTATGTTGTTATACCAGACATCGTTTTAGAAGAGCTTGATAATATGAAAAAAGGAAATAGTGAGCTCGGAGCAAACGCAAGACATGTTGCAAGACTTTTAGATGGATTAAGAGAAAATGGTAACTTAAGTATTGGGGTTAAAACAGAAACTGATGGAGAAGTTAGAATAGAAAGTAGCGATTATGATGTTGATATTCCAAAATCATGGGATATTAAAAAGCCAGATAATAGAATAATTCAAATATGTAAAGGCTTAAGTGATAAAGGTGAAGATGTAATACTTATCACAAAAGATATATTTGAGAGAATTAAAGCTGATACGGTTGGTATAAAATCAGAAGATTTTTATGAAGATATTATACCAAAGTATGATAAACAATACACAGCAAGAAGAGATGTTTACACAACAAGTGAAAATATAGATAAATTTTTTAAAAATAAAAAATTAGAGTTAAATGAAGTTTTATACTTTGATGAAGATAATAATGATTATGTAGTACCAGAGCTTGAAATAAATGAATTTTTAATTATTCATTCAAATGATAACAATAAACAAACAGCACTTGGCAGGTTTGATGGTAAAAAGATAACTCAACTTTTATATAAAAATAGTTATAATATTATGGGGATTTCCCCAAGAAATGTTGGTCAAAAATTTATGCTTGAGTGTTTAAGTGTTGAGGCTAAGGTTGCACCACTTGTTATTATTAAAGGCCCAGCAGGCACAGCTAAAACTTTATTTTCACTTGCTGTAGGACTTCAAAAGATACTAGAAGAGCAACAAGGTGAGTATAGAAGAATTTTAGTTTGTAGACCTAATGTTACTATGGATGAAGAAATAGGATTTTTACCTGGATCAGAGCAAGAAAAAATAGCTCCTTTTATGAGACCTATCTATGATAATCTTGAAATTTTAATTGATTCTGATGAAGATGCAAGATATTCTAATGAGGTTGAATTAAATGATAAAATAGAGGAACTTTTTGAGAGAAGAATTATTACAACTGAGGCTGTAGCATATCTTCGTGGAAGAAGTATAGTCAAGTCATGGGTGATTATTGATGAGGCGCAAAATTTGACTCCAAAGCAAGTTAAATCAATCATTACTAGAGCAGGAGAAGGATCAAAAATAATTTTAATTGGAGATCCTGAGCAAATAGATCAAGCTTTCTTGGATTCAAGAAGCAATGGACTATGCTACGCATCAGAGAAGATGAAAGGTAGTCCTTTATGTTATCAGGTAACACTTGATTATGATGAATGTGAGAGAAGTGATTTAGCATATGAAGCATCTAAGAGATTATAAGTTATAAAAAGTTAATTAAATAGTGAACACCTATCAACAAGTTATTAACTTGTTGTTGGGTGTTTTTGTAGTAATTATGTGATATAATTGTATTAATAATTTGGGAGGTGTAGTTTATTGGGTAGAAGTATATTTGAGATATTTTTATCGATACCAGCGATATTAATAGCTTTTACAGCTAAAGAATACATTAGGGCTAGAGTAGCTTATAATTTAGGGGATAAAGCACAAAAATTACAAGGAAGAATGACACTAGATCCTTTTGCACATATAGATATAATAGGATTTATACTTATTGCATTGGTTGGATTTGGATGGTCAAAACCAGCTGAGGTAAATAGATATGCATTTAAGAAACCAAAAGAGGATATGATTAAGGTTACATTAGCTGCTTTTTCATCATATTTATTAGTTGCATTTGTTGCATCAATTTTAAACTATATAGTTTTATTTACAGGATTTGCACATAATGAATTTGGTACTATTTTAGCGTTAGTTTTACAGTATACAGCCATGATTAATATAAGTTTATTTGTATTTAATTTTATTCCTATGCCAGGATTAGAAATGCATACATTATTAGTGGAGTTAGCACCAGGAACAGCATATAAAATATCTATGTTTACAGCTCAATATCAATTACCTATTTTAATAGCGATAGTTGTACTAGCAAGATATGTATTAGCAATTCCGGTAGCATTAGTATCAGCATTAATTTCTAAACTAGCTTTATTATTAGTAGGGATATTCTTTTAGAAGAGTTATATAAAAATTAAATATTTTTACTGTATAATAAATTGAAAAGCAAAATCTCTCTATGGAATTTAATATTTCCATAGAGAGATTTTTTATTTTAATGCTTGTCTTTAAAATAAAACTTATAAGTTACTTTGATATAGTTATTAGCAATTTTCTTTTATATAAGGTTTCAAATGCTGCTTTAGCTCTGTAGGCTTCTTGTATTTCCAAATCAATATTTTTATGAGCCTTTATTATAAGTTCAGCAGTTGAATCTGTTAGTTTTAAATCAATAATTTCAACAGCTGATGATAAACTTCTATCTAGACCTTCAGCTATTCTTATTATTATTCCAATATATTCTATATATTTTGAGTCTAATTTATTGATTAATGAGGAGTATTTTGCAATAGGAACAGCAAAATGATTATTTCTATGTAGCGCGGTAGCAAAAGCACTCATTAATAATTCTTTATGACTAAGTCCATTGATAGGTGAGTTTAAGACAATATAAAAAGAATGTAGATGATGGTTATCATATCTTATACTTATACCTGAATCATGTAATAATGAAGAAGTTTTTAAAATTCGTTTAAATTTATTTTCTGTAAGTTTGTGAAGTGGTAATAATTTATCAAATATTATTTGTGATAAATTATATACTTGATTAGCATGTGTTGAATTTATATTTAAAGAATCCATAACCTCTGTTAAACTAGAATCTAATATATCTTTTTTTGATTCTAAGTTGGTTTCTAGGTAATCAAAAAGAAGACCTTCACGAAGTCCATAACCACAGATTTCAATATCATGAATTTTTGTATAAGTAGCTATTAATTTTAATATTGATGAAGAAGCAAGAATTGTTGTAACTGCTTTTTCAGGAAGACCAGCTATTTGTCTTCTATGTTCAAGATCTTTACTTTTTATTAGGTTATAAATTTCTTTGATATCACTTAGATTGAAGTTATAACCATGAGAGTTGTGTATAGGATAATGCTTTCGAGCTCTATCAATTTTTCCAAGAGAGATAACAGAATCACCCATTCCTATAATAGAATCAAAATTTATACTATTTAACCATTCAATTTCAGTTAATGTGTTATTTATATAATTTTTTAAGTTAGCTAAAGTTGATAGATCAATGTTATTATTTAGATCAAATTTATTTGAAATATCAATAAAACCAAAAGGTAAAAATGCTTTTTGTTTTATTACATTATTTTCGATAAAAGCTAAATTAACAGAGTGTGCATTAATATCTACAAGTAATGAGTTTTCTATAAACATAGAGTTAGTAGCACCAAGAGAAGTATAGTATAAATCTTCAGCGTTTGATAAAACTTTAAATTTAGTATCAAGAACTTCTGAAAGTTTTTTTCTGAAATTTTTTTGACTTTCTGAATTTCGGACTTCTTCAGAGGCTACAAATAATATATCTGAGGCACCTGCATTTAGGCACATATTTTTAAATACATTTAAAATTGCTATGGTTTTATCAGTTTTTTCAGTTGAAATTTCACAACAAGATATAGCATCTGAACCAAAGTTTATATATTCTTTTAACTCATCAATAATTTTAAAATATCCTTTATTGCTAGTTTCGGATAATAACATGTCTATTGATTCAGCACCAATATCTATAATTCCTATTTTATTCATAAATAATAGTCCTTTCAAATTTTAAATAAGCTAATTCTATCTTAAATAAAAAATACTTATTTTTCAAGTTTTAAAGGTATAATATAACTAATAATAAAGTATTGACATAAATGTTTTTTATTTGTTATAATTACGAGTAAAATGAATAAGAAAAATCTTTGAAGAGGAAAGTAATTTAAATGAGGTCTTAAAGCGAGTAGGAGTAGAGTGTAAGTCCTAAGGAATAATTTAAATGAAGAGAGCCTGTGAGATATATGTTGTATTAACTTATGGCATGTCGTTTAAAAGCGTTAATTTATAAAGTGGATGTTACATCAATTAGAGTGGTACCGCGGATTATATTCGTCTCTTATTTAATAAAATAAGAAGGCGTTTTTTTATACAAAAATTTAGGAGGGTTAAAAAAATGAATAATAAAAATATTATTGCAAGTAGATTAAAAGAGCTTGTAGATTTAGACATTGAAAAAATAGAAAGTTTAGTGGAAATTCCACCAAAAAGCGATATGGGAGACTTTGCATTTCCTTGTTTTCAGTTAGCTAAAGTAATGAGAAAAGCTCCTAATATGATAGCTACAGAGTTAGCTGAGGGAATAAATAAAGAGGGATTTGAGAGAGTTGAGGCTTTAGGACCATATGTTAATTTCTTTTTAGATAAATCAGCATTTAGTAAAAGTGTTATTGAAAAAGTATTAGCACAAGGAGATAATTATGGCTCTGGTACTGAAGGAGATAATAAAAATGTAGTTGTTGAATTTTCATCACCTAACATTGCAAAACCTTTCCATGTTGGTCACTTATTTACAACAGCTATAGGTAATTCATTATATAAAATTTTAAAATTTGATGGATATAATCCTATAAGAATAAATCATTTAGGAGATTGGGGAACTCAATTTGGTAAGTTAATTTCAGCTTATAAAAGATGGGGTGATGAAAAAGCATTAGAGGAAGATGCAATTAAAGAGTTATTAAGAATTTACGTTAAATTCTACTATGAAGCTAAAGAAAATCCAGAGCTTGATGACGAAGGAAGAATGTACTTTAAGAGATTAGAAGATGGATGTGAGGAAGAAATTGCTTTATGGAATAGATTTAAAGATTTATCATTAAAAGAGTTTAATAAAATTTATGACATTTTAGGTGTTGATTTTGATTCATGGGCTGGTGAAAGTTTCTATAATGACAAAATGGATGATGTTGTTAAATTCTTAGAAGATAAAAATATTTTAGAAGAAAGTAATGGTGCAAAAGTTGTAATGCTTGATGAATATAATATGCCACCATGCCTTGTTGTTAAGTCAGATGGTGCATCAATATATGCAACTAGAGATTTAGCTGCTGCAAGATATAGAAAAGAACATTATAATTTTGATAAATGTATTTATGTAGTTGGAAAAGATCAGATTTTACATTTTAAACAAGTATTTAAAACATTAGAACTTGCAGGTCAAGATTGGGCTAAAGATTGTGTACACATTCCATTTGGAGTTGTTAAGTTTGCGGATAAAAAACTTTCAACAAGAAAAGGTGATGTAGTTTTATTAGAAGATTTATTAAACGGCGCAGTAGATAATGCTAGAGAGCTTATTGAAGAAAAGAATCCGAACCTTGCTAATAAAGAAGAAACAGCTAAAAAGATAGGGATAGGAGCTATAATCTTTACTTATTTAAAGAATACAAGAGAAAAGGATATTACTTTCAACTGGAAAGAAATGCTTAGCTTTGAAGGTGAAACAGCTCCTTATGTTCAATATGCATATGCTAGAGCTAATAGCATTATAAAAAGAGCAGGGGATAATTTAGCTACTCCTGATTATTCAAAGTTAACAACTAAAGAAGAATTTGAACTTAGTAAAACTTTAGAAGATTTCCATAAAGTAATTTTACTTGCAATAGATAAATTAGAGCCTTCAGTAGTTACAAGATATGCTGTAGATGTAGCTAAAGCATTTAATAAATTCTATAATGCTCATACAGTATTAAATGTTGAAGATGAAGAATTAAAAAGTGCAAGAGTTGCTCTTATAAAAGCTTCTGCTCAAGTAATTAAAAATGCTTTAGGGTTGATTGCTGTTGAAGTTGTTGATGAAATGTAATTAATATAAAAAACCTAGGAAAAATTTCCTAGGTTTTATTTTTAATCTTTTTTCTTAATTATTGTAGTAATTGGTGAAGTGTGTCCACAATTACCATCTTTTATTTTAGGGCATTTTGCAGAGCAAGTACCACTACAGCTACAAGAGCCTTTTGCAGATTTTTTTATATTTTTAAATAGTATATATACAACGGCGATAATAATTAAAGTTGTTATAAGGTATTGCATTTTTCTCACTCCTTTTTTATTAAAATATAAGTGACCCTATATTAAATACTAAGAAAGCACAAATCCAAGCTAAAACTAATTGAAAAACAGTTGAGATTAGTGTGAATTTAGCACCAAATTCCTTTTTCATTATTCCAATAACACTTACACAAGGTGTATATAATAATACAAATACCATAAATGCATAAGCAGATAAAGCTGTGAAGTGAGAAGCAAGTAATACATGCAAATCTCCATTGTAAATTACTTCCATACTCGAAATAACAGTTTCTTTAGCCATGATACCAGCTAATAATGATACAGATGCTTGCCAGTTTCCAAATCCTAAAGGTTTGAAAATTGGAGCGATAACAGAGCCTATCATCTGTAAAAAGCTATTAGATACATTATCTGTAAGTCCTTGGAAGTTAAAGCTTTGTAAAAACCAAATAATAACACTCATTGCAAATATAATAGTACCAGCTTTAATTAAAAAGGCTTTACTTTTACTCATAATTTGCTTTGATACATTTTTTGCACTAGGAACTTTATATTCAGGAAGTTCAACTATAAATGGTTCATCATCTTTTTTAAAGACTGATTTTTTTAAGGTAAATCCGCATAAGAATGCTACAATAATACCTAAGATATACATTGATACAACTACAAGTCCACTATGATTAGGGAAAAATACGGCTGCAAAAAGAACATAAACAGGTAATCTTGCATTACAAGACATAAGAGGTGCAAGTAATGCAGCAAGTTTTCTATCCTTTTCACTTTCAAGTGTTCTAGCAGAAGTTATTGCGGGAACTGTACATCCAAATCCAATAGTCATAGTAATAAATGCTTTTCCTGAAAGACCCATTTTTCTCATAAGACTATCCATTAAAAAAGCAACTCTTGCCATGTATCCACTTTCTTCTAATAAGAAAATACAGAAGTATAAAGAAACTATAAGAGGCAAGAATGCTACAATACCACCAACTCCTGAGATAATACCATCTACTATAAGTGATTTAAACCAATCGGCATTTCCAGCTAGTAGTGTAGCAGTATGAGGCATCAAAGTATTATCAACAAAATTTGCTAAAATATCTGAAAGAGGTTGTCCAACCCATTTAAATGTAAATTCAAAAACTACATATAATATAAGTAAAAATAACGGATAGGCTAAAAAAGGATTTAAAAATATAGCATCTAATTTTTCAGTTAATTTAGTAGAGCTTTTTTCTGAATCTCTTTTATAGCTCTTTTCTAAGTTCTTTTCTATAAAACTATATAAATCTTTTTCATCTTTAAACTCATAAATATTAGAGTCTAAATAATCTTTAAATTCATCATTTATAATTGAATTTTTTAAAGCATCAATTCCAAAGGCTTTTGTTGCTGATATAGGAATTACTTTTACATTAAAGTTTTTTTCAAGAGATTCGAAGTCGATTGAAATACCTTTTTTTTCTGCAACATCTATCATATTAACAACTAATATAATTGGTTTATTAAATTTTTTTAATTGCATTGTTAAATATAAGTTTCTATCAAGATTAGAAGCATCAACAATATTTACTATTGCATCAACATTTCCTTCTTCAATAAATTTTTTAGATACTTTTTCTTCGTTTGAAAAAGCATCCATAGCATAAATTCCAGGTAAATCGATGATTTTAATATTTTCAAAAAAACCTTCCTTTTTATCAACTGTAACACCAGCCCAATTCCCAACACGTTGGTTAGAACCTGTTAACATATTGAAGAGAGTAGTCTTACCCACATTTGGGTTCCCTATTAAGGCTATAGTCTTCATCTGTATAATCTCCTTATGTCTATTTTTATATGATTTCTTTTAAGTAAATATTTTTTGCATCATTTTTTCTAAGAGCTATATCAAATCCTCTTACAGTAAAGATGATTGGATCACCTAAAGGTGCTTTTCTTTTGAATTTAATGCTTGTCCCATTTACACAACCTAATGCTAAAAGTCTTTTGGCAAGTTTATCATTTCCATCAATATGACTAACCATACCAGTTTGACCTGTTTTTAAATCAAGTACATTCATTTATGTATCCCCCATTTTATTACAAACTATCTTTAATTCTTTATTGAAAATTATTATCAACAAGTTTATGATATCATTTTGTAAAAAGTATGTCAAATTATTTAAATAAAGAAAACTAGAATGAAATAAAGGTAAAAATAAAATATTGTTTTAGTTAGCAAAAATAAAAATAATAGTGTATTGTAAAATGAAAATATAGATTTAAATTTGATTTTTATAGGACTATTGGGGAATATAGTGTTATAATGTTTTTAGTAGATTCTATATTAGATTAGAAAAGAGTGATAAGGTGATTATAAGAGAAAGAGATGTCGAGGTTGGTGACTTTAATAGTGAACTTGCTATTAAATTTGGAAAACATGATGATATATATAAAAATGCTGTTTACTTTGATTTAGAACATTATGTTTATAAAAAACCTAAATGTATAGGTGTATTTGGGGCATGTTATTATGATGAAGTTACAAATACAATGAAAGTAACACAGTATATGATAGAAAATAAAGGTGAAGCTAAAGAGGTATTATATTTAGCAAAAAAGTATTTTATAGATGTTTGTGCTAATAAAAAGAAACGTTATATAGTTACTTTTTCAGGAAATAATGATTTCACAGTCATTAACTTCTTATTTGAAAAATATGGTATAAACTTTAATTTTAATGATTATTTTACTTCTGTTGATATACAAAAAGTTTATGAAAATACTTTTAAGAAAGGAATAGGGTTAAAAGCTCTTGAAAAGAAGTTTGGAATTATACGAGAGGGTGAGTTGATCTCAGGTTCTAATCTTGCAAAAACATTCCATAAAGTTTTAAAGGATAGAGAATATTTCAAGCGTATGCCTAAAGAGAAGATAGAAAAAATCTTAATTTATAACGAGCAGGATGTTGTTAACCTTTTTCATATATTAGTAAATTGGGACTTAATATTAGAAATAGAAAGTGAAGAATTAAAAAAAATAGAGGAAGAGAAAAAACAAAAAGAGTTAGATGAATTAAAAAAAGAAAATGATGAAAAAGATGAGCACTAAGTTTGTAAAAAACAGAGTGCTTATTTTTTTGTAATATCTTTTCCATTGCTTATTAAAACTATAGTTCCATCTTCATCTGTTCTATAAATTTTAGAGTTAATATTTTTAAGGTTCTCTAGAGTACTTTTATGTGGGTGATTAAAGCTATTATTAATTCCACATGAAATAATAGAAATATCGGGTGTAACTTTTTTTAAGAATTCTTGTGTAGAAGAAGAAGAGCTACCATGATGTCCAATTTTTAAAATATCACTATCAATCTCTTTATTTAAAACTTCAACTTCAGCTTCAATTTCAGCATCTCCGGTAAACAGAAAACTTTTTTTATAATGAGTTAATTTCATAATAGGAGAATAATTATTTAAATTTTCATAAGTTGTATTGGGTGAAAAAATTTCGATTTGAATATCTTTTCCTAAATTTATATTATGATTTTTAGTATTGCTAATTACATCAATTTTTAAATTTTTATTATTTAAATTTTGTATCAAATTTGAGAAATCTGTTGATTCATAAATTGTTTTGGGCATTAAAAAATTTTTAACTTTGAAATTTTTTAGTACAAAATCCATATTACCTAT
>JBOGAY010000004.1:0-6873 GCA_051655925.1 Sarcina sp.
TCGTTTTGTATAATGATGCTTTAACTGCTGCATTAGATTTACACACACTTACTCCTGGTACTGCTTTTACTGATATGCTTATTTTTGAAAATATTACTGGTGTTAATAAAGTTATTGCGTTCACTTATGCATTCAAAACTGATGGTGCAGATGGTATATTAACTTTAGCATTTGATGCTACTAATAGTAATGCTCCTGTTGCAGCTAATGATATTTTAAGCTTAAGACAAGGTATTTCAGTAAAGTCTGGTATTCTTAGCAGAGTTCAAAATACAGCTTCTATAAGTATCACAGGTGCGGTTGCTGCTGATTCAACTACAACTAATGAATCTATAGTTACACCACTGACTACAGATACAGCTGACAAAAAATATAAAGTAGTTGTTAATATATTAACTGCTGATGGTACAACTTTATCATCAACTGAGTATCAAACTGATGCTCAATTCACAGTTAACGGAACTCCTGTTTATGATATTAATGTAACTCTTGATCAACCTGGTCCTTTTAACACTAAAACTGAAATAACTTATATAGTAACTTATAAAAACGAACTTGGAGAACCTCTTGAACTTCAAGCTGGTGATTTAACTACTGTATCTGCTTATTTAAAACCAATTATCTAACCTTAATCTAAAGAAACCAGCTACTATTGTAGCTGGTTTCTTGTTATTTATTCATCATTGCATCTTTAATAACCTGTGCTCTATTTAGCCAAGTATTTTCCTCTGCTTCTTTTCTAAGAAGCTTTTTATACTCTTCATTATCTTGTAATGTTAAAGCATAATCTACCTTTTCGATAAATTCATCATCAGTTGAAGCTATGTTACAACTTTTATACTTTTTACATTCATTTATGTCAGTTGTAACTATTGGTTTACTAAGTGCCATATATTCAAACAATTTAACTGGTGAAGTTGCATCAGTTATTTCATTTTTTATAAATGGTATAAGGCAAACATTAAAATAGCTCGCATATAATCTAATAAGATGTCTATACTCAACAATTCCAAGATAGTGAACATTTTCTAAGTCAAGAACACCACTTTTTTTCAATGTTTTATCATAATCAATTCCAATAAGCACAATTTCATAATTGGGTCTTTCCTTTGCAAGTTTTATGATTTTATTATAATCAAACCAACTAGCAAGTGCGCCATAATAACCAATTATAGGCTTTTTCATTTCAACTATTTTTGTAATTTTTTTACCTGTTTTAGGACTCTTTCTTTCAAAATCTTTTAAATTAACACCATTTTGTGCAAGAATACTCCACTTTTCAGTTCCTCTAGCCTTATCAGCAAGTTTCTTTAATTTATCTGCAGTTGAAATTACTAATACATCTTCTGTGTTAGATAAAAGTTTATTATGATCATCTATAAGTTTTTGAGTAACTTCTACACCACTTATTTCTTCTGATATTTCATCAACAAAATCATATAGAACTTTAAATCCTTTATCCATATATTTTTTAATATCTTCATAAGTTACATCATATAAACAAGTAGCATAAACGTGAACAAATTTATTTTCTATATTTTTTTCTTCCATTACTTCAAATAATATATCTCTAAGTAATGCCATATCAATATTAGCTACATACAGATTATCTTTTATTTTTTTTATAGCATAAACATCTTCATCTTGAACTGTACTCGCTCTGTAAATATAAAGTATTCTCTTATCTGCCATTGCTTCTGCAAGATGCTGAGGTCTTTGCTTTAAATCTATATTCCAACCAAATCCAGCATGGAATATAACAACAGAATCATATTCCTGTGTATCAAAAATCTTTTCAATTCCAAATTTAAATTGATCATGTTGTGTTTGATATAATACTGTATTTAAAGCACCATCTATTAACTTAAGAATATCTTGATATCTTTTATAAAATTCACCATTTAAAACATCATCTGAAAAGTCACCTTTATAATCTCCATAAAGTGGATCCTGTGTTATTTGCGGAAAAACTTGCAAAATTTTATTACTAATTGCTATCTTTTCCTCATCACTTAAGTTTTCATACCCTTTATCAACACCGCTTTTAAAATCTGCAGCTAATTCTTTTTCTAGCTTATTCTTTTGACTATTAAAAAACATTTTAATCCTCCCACTTATCCTTTAGGAACACAAATCCTTGTGACTTTTTATCACTATTAACTTTGAATGCTACTGCACCTTCATTTGAATTTAATGATACTAGATCCTGACTTTCAGAGAAAATAACATCAAGATAATATACTCCATCTGTAACCCTTAAATCATCAAATGAAAATTCTAATTTATTTAGCCCTTTTTCCCAAGGAATTGTAAACCCATCTACATTACTATTTACAGCACATATAAATTGATCTACATGTCTAAATTCACAAGGCTTTTTATAAGCCTTTCTAAGTTCTATACTAACCCCTGGACTTTTTATATCATCTCTTAAAACATCGTATTCTAGATTAAATGTAATTTTATCACCATATGAAACTTCCTCAATTCCATCTTTCACTTCAATTTTAGAAAGCTCAACAAAAGCTTTTTTCTCAGCTACTTCTTCACCTTTATCCATCATACTTCTATAATAATCTTCAACTATATCAAATGCTGGACCTACATCTTTAACGCATCCCTTTTCAAGCCATATAGCTCTTTCGCAATATGTTTGAACTGTTGAAAGTCCATGAGATACATAAATAATTGTTTTTCCTGCTTTTTTAAACTCATCAAATTTTTCCATACATTTTTGCTGAAAACCTACATCTCCAACAGAAAGTATTTCATCAACTATAAGAATATCTGGGTCTATATTTATAGCAACAGCAAAAGCAAGTCTTGCATACATACCACTTGAATAGTTTTTAACTGGTTGATATATAAACTCTCCGATATCTGCAAATTCAACTATCTTATCAAATACTGCATCTACCTCTTCTTTTGTCATACCCATGATACTTCCATTAAAGTAAATATTACTTATCCCTGTAAGCTCTGGATTAAAACCAGCTCCAAGCTCTATAAGTGAAGATATTCTTCCCTTAACATCTACTATTCCTTCATTTTGAAAAGCAACTCCTGATAATATTTTTAATAATGTGGATTTACCTGCTCCATTATTACCTATAATACCAACAATCTCTCCTCTTCCTATCTCAAAAGAAACATCATTTAAAGCTCTAAATTCATCAGGCTTCTTTTTTGAAAATGGATTTAAAAGCATAGATGTTTTACTAGCTCCCGATCCATATATTTTATATTTTTTTGTTACATGTTCTACCTTAACTGCATAAGACATTTTTACTTACCTCCAATTAAGAGTTTAAAATAAGCTCTTTCATATCTATAGCTTTTTGTCTCCAAGTATTATCAAGTCCTTCTTTCTTAAGAAGTTCTAAATACGCTTTATCACTCTCAAGCACACTCGCTTTTTTAATATTAGCGATAAATTCTTCATGTGAATCACTAACAAGAGCTGACTCATACTTTCTACACTCTGGAAGTGCAGTAGTAACTATAGGTTTCCCAAGTGCCATATACTCAAACAATTTAACCGGACTTGTTGCCTCTGTTATATCATTTATGACAAATGGTATAGTTGCCACATCAAAGAACTTTGCATAAGTAGGAAGCTCTGTATAATTTCTAGTACCTAAATAATGAACATTAGAAAGTTCTAATATTCCACTCTTATCTAAAGACTTATCATAGTTAATTCCTATAAGCATAATCTCATAGTCTGGAAGTTCCTTAGACATCTTTTTAATAAGCTCATAATCAAACCATTTCGCAAGAGCACCAAAATATCCTATAATCTTCTTGTCACTCTCAACTATTTCTTTAATTTCATCTGGTACTTTATCACATTTAATATCAGAAAAATGTTCAAACTCTACGCCATTAGTAACAAGTTCTACTCTCTTATTACCTCTGATTTTAATAACCTCTTCATAAAGTTTTGTAGCTGTTGTAACCACATAAACATCCTCTGAATTTTTAAGCATTCCATCATGTGCTTTTTTAACCGAATCAGGAATTTTAAATCCTGCAATCTCATCTGACAAATCATCAACATACTCATAGATAACCTTAAATCCTCTATCAGTAAATTTTTTCATATACTTATCATACTCTGTAAAGCTTGTAGAATATATTTGCCCAAAGCAAGGTATTCCACTTTCTTTAATCATGTCTAAAAGACCTTCTTGTAACCAATAAAGGTCTGTATTCACAAGATATAAATTATCTTTTATTTTTTTACTTACTTTAACTTCTTTATCAATCTCTACATAAGGTGAAGCCTTATAAAGATATAAAATGTTTTCCTTAGCCATGTTTAATGCTATGTGTTGTGGTCTTTGGAACATCTTAACATTGAATCCAAAGTACACATCAAATATAACTACAGCATCATATTTTTTACTATTTAAAACTTCTTTCATCTCTTTAAAGAAATCATCTTTATGACTTTCGTGACCTCTTGATCTCATTAAGTGATATAAAGGAAGTGCCACTGGTCTAAAGAAGTTTTGTATTGATTTTAATATACTCATAAATTAAATCACCTACTTAATATTCTTCTTCACTAAATCGTAAAGAACTTCTGCTTTCTTAGTCCATGTATTTTCTAAAGCCTCTTCCTCAAGCCACTCGTAATACTCACTATCTTTAGGAATACTTAAAGCTTCATCAACTTTAGCAATAAAATCATCTGTATCTTTTCCTATAAGAACTGATTTGTACTTTCTACACTCTCTCATATCAGTTGTAACTATAGGATGAGCCATTGCCATATATTCAAACAATTTAACTGGGCTTGTAGACTCAGTTATATCATTTAATAGGAATGGTATTGTTGATACATCAAAGAACTTTCCGTACTTTGGAAGGTCTACGTAATCTATAACTCCAATATAGTGAACATTAGGAAGTTCTTCCACCTTACTCTTTTTAAACTCTTCATCATATAAGAATCCAATAAGAACAATCTCAAGATTTGGTCTTTGCACAGCAAGTTCTCTTAATAATTCATAATCAAACCACTTAGCAAGCGCACCAAAATATCCTATTATAGGATTTCCCTTTGCTACTATATTTTTAATTTTTTCCGGAACTTCAATCTCATGTTTAATCCAATCTCTATACTGAACTCCGTTTGTTATCATAGCGACATTCTTATCACCACGAACTTCTCTTATTTCATCAATAAGTTTATCTGCTGAACCAATAGCAAAATTTTCTGTATCTTCTAATATATGTTGATGTCTATCATAAACAAACTCTGGAAGCCATCCTGAAATCTGATCTGACATCTCATCAATATATTCATAAATAATATGGAATCCTGCATCAGTGTATTTTTCCCTAATATAGGCCTCATTAAGATAAACATCTGTTGAATATAAAGAAAGGAATTTAGGTCCTTTATGTTCTTTTAAAACATCAAACATAGCATTATTTAGTGCATAATTCGCCATATTAACTATATGTAGTCTATCTTTAAGCTTTTTAAATTCAGTTATATCCTTATCAAATTGTTCTGATGAACGATAAAAATATAATAGTCCTTTATCTGTAAGTTCATTTGCCATATGTTGTGATCTTTGAAAAAGAGGAATATTCCATCCAACTCTTGAATCAAACACAACTACTGCCTCATATTTTTCTTCTTTAAGTATTCTAGTAAACTCTTTATAATACTTGTTATAATTTCTGTTGTATGTAAATCTTGACCTTGTTCTAAGACAATAAAACTTATAACCAATATCCATACATATTTTTTTAAGAAGAGCAAGTAGCCCTTCTTCTTTTATAGTTCTCTTAAAGTTATCAAATACTACTCCCACTCGTGTGGTCCTCCTAACTATTACTTATTCCAAGAATGTTCTAATATCAAGAACCCTTCACCTCTATACTTGTCTTCCATAGTAAAATTAAATGCATTAACCTTTCTATATACAGTTTCGCCTTTACTCATAATAATTACATCAAGATAGTAAACACCAGCAACAAGACTTATATCTTCGAGATTTAACTTAAATTTATTTAATCCTTTAAGTCCCTTCACATTTATGTGTTCATCTACACTATCAAAAGCACATACAAATTGATCACTACCTCTTGTAGTTCCTGGCTCATAATCAGTTTTTCTAAGTTCAAAGATAATTCTTGGTTCTTCTAACTCTTCAAGTAATTCATAGTTAAACTCAAGATTTAAATCCTCTCTATAAGAAAGTACACTCTTAGGACTTGTAAGTTCTAAAGACTTAACCTTATTACTTACTCCATCTTCTAAATTTTCTACTGTTGCAGGATTAAAGTTGATATTATAATATCTTTCTACTACAATAACAGAGTTCCCATCATCCATAACTTCTCCTTTTTGGAGCCAAATAGCTCTATCACAGAACTTTTTAACTGTGCCAAGACCATGAGAAACATAAATAATAGTCTTTCCTGCATTTTTAAATTCTTCAAATTTTTCCATACATTTAACTTGGAAACCTACATCTCCAACAGATAAAATTTCATCTACTATAAGAATATCTGGATCTATATTAATTGCAACTGCAAAAGCAAGTCTTGCAAACATCCCACTAGAATAGTTTTTAACTGGTTGGTATACAAAATCTCCAATATCAGCAAATTCTATTATTCCATCTTTAACAGCATCAATTTGTGCTGTAGTAAGTCCATTTAAAGTACCATTAAAATAAATATTCTCTACGCCTGTAAGTTCAGGGTTAAAACCTGAACCAAGTTCTAAAAGTGATGAAACTTTACCATTTATATTAAGCTCACCTGAAGTTGCAAAGGCAACCCCTGTTAAAATTTTAAGAAGTGTTGATTTACCTGCACCATTGTGACCAATAATACCAACACACTCAC
>JBOGAY010000005.1:0-3684 GCA_051655925.1 Sarcina sp.
AATAGAGAATGTGAAGATATATATATATACAAAGATAAAAAAATATTTATTGAAGAAATTGTTTTAGCACATGATTACAAAGTTGGAGCTGGAATTAATATTAAAGCAATTAGTAATAATATTTATTTTAAAAAAATTAATGGTGGAAAAATTTTATATAAAAATTCGAATTTAGTAGAAGCGATTGTTAAAGACTTTTAACAAAGGTCTAAGAGTGTAAGGTGGTATAATTAAAGAATCTTATTTATTAAGTTTGAGTATAGAAAAATCACATAATACAGTAAAAGAGAGGTTATTGAGCCTCTCTGATTACTAGAATATAAAAGTATTAAGATTCTAATTAAAGTTTATTTTATAATGCTATTTGAGTATTTGAAATGATATCACCAGTTTTAGCATTTATACATACGTAATATTTATTTTGTGCTGTTTGTTGAATTATGTCATATTCTGGTGTAGCTAAATTTTGATAGTCCAAAGTAAGACCTGTAAGAGTAGAGTTTGGAACTGCTTTACTAGCTATTTCTCTAGCTTGAGTTTCAGAAATAACACCATTAATATTAGCTTTAAAAGTTAAAGGTGTTTTAGTAGTAGTTTTTATAGAAGAAATGATATCACCTGTTTTACCATTTATACTTATGGTATATTCATTTGTTCCATTAGCAGTAATTATTTTATATGTAGGAACAGCTCCATCTATAAAATCTGTACTCACTATAGTGCTACCAGGCTCTTTATTTAAAGCTATTGATTTAGCCTCTATAATAGGTATAATTCCGTTCGGAATACTTAATGCAGTATTAGTAGTTACAGGAGACACATGACTTGGAGTAGCAAGTACAGATATACCTCCAAAACCAATTCCAGTACCAATTAATAAGCCTATGATTGCAGTAATAGCAATTTTTTTCATATTCTAATCCTCCGTGTTTTTAATTTTAACTAGATTAATTTTAACATTTTAAGAAGTTTATCTAATTACATTTAGGTAACTAGATAAAGACAAGAAATTTAAGTTTGGTGATAGTATAAGATAAAGAGTAAATCTTATAAAATAGATTTACTCTTTAACATTTTAATAATGAGTATGAACTAAGTGAAAGGTAATATCAGCATTACTCCAACCAAGATCGTATGGTACTAAAAGTCTATCTGTGTTATGACAAGTAACTAATGGATAACCCTTAGAATCAAGACCTGTAATAGTTGAAATATGAGTAATTCGTCCTTTTTTTTCATATGCTACAAAATCACCAGGTCGAAGGTTATAAGCTGCTTTATAAACTTGCTGATATTTTCCTTTTGCAATAAGTGAAGCTCTTCCACTATCAATCATATAATTTTTAAAGCCTTGTGCATTTACCCAAGCAATACTTCCAGCGCCATCTATGTAATTCCAAGTATTGTTTTTTTTGAAATTACCACCTTCATATAAAATTTGAGAAGCAAAGTTTGCACAATCACCACCAGCTGGATTAAAATCAGTATATTTGTTATTATAATTAAATCCATTTTCATCATCAGCAGCAGCACCACAATATTTATGAGCATAGGAGATAGCTTTTTTTACTCTATCTGTTAAATTAAGAGAGGGACTCTCTTTTTGGCTAATATAAGTTTTTATTTCATCAGATTTTAGATTGTTTAGATTAAGAGAGTCAGCAAATGGATCTGTGTACCATTCCTTAGTTATTAAAAATCCTTGTTCTTCAAGTTTTAAGTTTAGGTAATGATAGGTTCCAAGTCTAAACATATTATCTTTTTTATTTTCATCGCAATCATAATTATAATGAAATTCTGTTGAAACAACAGCTATTGTGCTATATAAATTGGTGTCTTTTTTCTTTATTTTTTTTACTTTAACCTTTGATTTGATTTCAGAAAAAGTTATTCCTTGTTTTTCAGCCCAATTTCCTAAATATTTTATTTTTTTAGCTTCATTTTCAAAAGCATATAGACTAGGCTTCTGGTTAAGATTATAATATTTTCTAAGGCTATCTGAATTAAAGGAAAGAATAGCTTCATTTCTTTGAATAAATAGCTCGGTAAGTAGTGGCTCAAGCTTTTTGTAAAGGTCATCATCAAGAGTATCATTATCTTTTTCTATAAACTCAACATCTATTAAGTATGTTGGTATAGGAGAAGCATTTGCAACTTTTGAGTATAAACTTGTAAGAAAGCTTAAAAATATAAATATAGGTAATATTTTTTTACAATTCAATATTTACAACTCCTCTTTATTTTAAGTTAATAAGGATAGTTTAACCAAAAAAGAAAAAATTAATTAAAAAAAATTTGATATTAATAGTTAAGTAGTGTATAACATAAAATGTGTAGGAAGAAATCTTTTAAGGAGATAAAGATGTTAAATATAATAGATGAATTCTTTTATGATGTAGATAAAAAAGAAAAAAAAACTAAAAAAACTAAATTAAATATGAATAAAGATGAAGCACTAGAAGCTTTCTTAAAAGAAATAGAGCATTATCTTGGTGATTATGCTAAAGAAAGAAGCATTAAAAGTAGTGAAGAAATTTTAGAGTTATGTGAAGAATATGAAGATATTTTAAATGATGAAGATATTTTTTATTATTATAGAGCATATGGAAAATTTTTGGATAATGATTTTAAAAATGCAGTTGAAGATATAGATAAAGCAATAAATATAGATGATAAAGCATTTGATTATTATTTATTAAAAGGGAAAATTTATGAAAAGTTAAAGGACGAAACAGAAGCTATAAATAGTTTCTCGAAAGCATTAGAATTTAATTCTAAAAATATAGAAGCTTTGAAAAGATTAGGTTTTGTTTATATGTCACTTGCTAATATACAAGACGCACTAGAGTGTTTTGAGAAAGCTTATGTATTAGAAAAAGATGATCATGAAATATATTCAGGACTTGCAGGCTGTTATTTTGAAGAGAGTGAAGTTGAAAAAGCTCTAGATTATATAACGAAAGCAATTATTCTAGAAGGAAATAATGCAAATTACTATTATAATAGAGCTATTATACATAGAATGCTTGGAAATACAGAAAAATCTATAAAAGATTATAAAAAAACTATAAAAGTGGAACCGGGATATTATATAGCATACTTCTATCTTGCTGATTTATATATTCAGTTAAAAGAGGTAGAAGAAGCAAAAGAACTTTTAGAAGGATTATTAATAGTTAATGAAAAATATGCTGATGCTTATATGAAGTTATCATATTGTCAGCTTGTAGAGAATAAATTTGATGAAGCATTAGAAAGTATTAGTAAGGCAATTGCACTTGAGAAAGATAATGTTGAATATTACTATAAAAGAGCAGCTATTTATAGAGCATTGGATCAAGAGGAGTTAGCTCTTGAAGATTACTTAAGTTTAGTTGAAATGGATGCTAAAAATCCATATATATATGACTTAATTGGAAAGATGTATATGGATAGAGAGGAATTTGAAATAGCAATAAAGTTTCTTGAAAAAGGATTGCAACTCGAAGAAACAGAGAGTTTTTATGGAAATATAGCAATTTGTAATTATCATCTTGGAAATTTTGAAATTGCAAAAGAAAAATTCACAAAATCTATTGAATTTTCAAGTCAAAGTATTGCAGAGGATTATTTCTTTAGAGGAAAATGTTCATACTATTTAAAAGAGGGAGAT
The DNA here is from genome assembly GCA_051655925.1 of Sarcina sp. Lineage (GTDB taxonomy): Bacteria > Bacillota > Clostridia > Clostridiales > Clostridiaceae > Sarcina. Next base: position 3,653 of record JBOGAY010000005.1, read on the forward strand.
CTTGGTAAAGAAGATTTTTTAAAAGCTTTAGA
>JBOGAY010000006.1:0-13348 GCA_051655925.1 Sarcina sp.
TATCCAAGTAAAAATGGAACGTAGATAGTCTCTTTTAGTGAATAGACAAGCAGGTAAAGAATTATAAAAATAGATATAAAGTTTATTATTACCCCAGTAAATGGATTTAAATTAACAAGTGAGGGTAAAAATCCAATTGTTAAAGTGTAAAAAGTTATATAAAGTATAGAAGTTAATGGCTTAGATGAAAAATCTTTGTTTATAATAACCTTTAAAAGGAAGACACCAAAGCCACCAACCATCATATTAATATGTCCGAGTCCAAAGATAGACATTGCTATAAATAGGCATCCAACAGCAAAAATACTAAGATTTTGAACTGATATATAGTTTTTCATAAGGTACCTCTTTTTTTCTTTTGTTATTACAAAAAGTATATAAAAATTTATTTTAAAAGTCTAGATAAAATAAGGGCTTAGAAGCAATTTTTTGACTTTATTCAAATTTAATGGCAAAATTACATTGTAAAAAAAATTTTTTCGGGAAATGATTTAAGCAATAAATTTGTTAATAATCATTAAGAGGTGATAAATATATATGATGTATGTTGTAAGTGATATACACAATAAGTATGATTCTTTAATGGCTCTTTTAAAGAAGGTTAATTTTTCAAAGGATGATACCTTAGTTATTAATGGAGACATTATAGACAGAGAGGGAGATGCGGTTGCAGTAATAAAGTTTGTTTTAGAGCACCAAGAGCAAATTCACTTTATAATAGGGAATCATGAGCAGTTATTTATAGATGCCTATGAAACAGGGGAACTTTTGAAGCCTTTGCACAAGAAAATCAAAAGAGGTTTCTTTGGTAAAAGAATTGAAGTATTTAAACATGATAATGAAACAGTGGATCACTGGTTAAACTCAGGTGGTATGCATACATTAGATGGGATGATAGGACATACACTTTCAACTGGTGAGGATATAATAAATGAATTTTATAATTACTTGATAAAGCAAAAATACTATAGGATTATAGGTGATAATTTGTTTGTTCATGCTAGTCCTAATATTTATGGACCAACTTTTGATAGAGGAGAGCTTGTTGAGTGGATGAAGGAACAACAGCCAGAAAAAATACTTTGGGATAGAAATTTCTATGAAAAAGGAATGCTTGGTGGTGGAGTTAAAGATATTCCTATGAATATTTTTATTGGTCATACATCTGTTGTTAAAAGTAGGAATCATAGAAGGTTTGGTATAAAAAGAGCATCAAGTAAGCTATACCCTAGTGGCTATAAGATAGTTAATACAGACTTTTCAAGTACAGGACAGGATAAATCATTAGCTTTATACTCTGTAGATAAAAATGAACTATATCATAAAATTTATGATGAGATAGTTACAGTTACAGATAAGGGTATAAAAAGATAATAAAAGAAAAAACTATATTTTGAAAAGAAATTTTTAAATTTCGATGCACATCGAAAGAAGAAAAGAGTATAATAAATATGTATTTTAAATAAAAAGGAGTTTTAAGAATGGCAGATAGAATAGTTTGTAATTGTAAAAATGTTAGTTACATAGATATCAGAAAGGCTATGATAAATGGGGCTAGAACAGTTGAAGAGATAAAAGAGATGACAGGAGCAGGAACTGGTTGTGGTGGATGTGTACCTGAAATCGAAGAAATTTTAGCATCAGTTTGTGGATGTAAAAAAGTTTCTCTTAAAGAGGTTGTGGATGCTGTAAACAATGGAGCAGATTCAGTTGAGAAAGTTGGAGAAGCTACAAGAGCAGGAACAGGCTGTGGAAGATGTAAAGGACTTATCCAAAACATAGTTGATAATAAAAGATAAAAGAAATACTCTTAGCAATAAAATTTGTTGTTAAGAGTATTTTTTTCGAAATATTTTAAATCTGTAATATTGAGAAAAAACGATTATAATTAAGAATTTATTGAAAAGAAACATATTAAAGATGAATTATATTAGATTTGTAATAAAGAAAATACTATATTGTTGAAAGAATTTATATTTTGAACTTTGATTGAATTTTATAATAGGAATAGAATAGTAATGCTAATTAATTTTAGAAATTTATTATTATGGAGGTGAAAAAATGAAAAATTCCTTTAAAGTTTTTAAAAGAGATTTGAAGGCTATGATAAAAAATCCAATTACATTAATTATTGTGTCGGGGCTTTGTATTTTACCATCATTATATTCTTTTTTAAATGTCATAGGATGTTGGGATGCATATCAAAATACATCTACAATACCAATTGCGGTAGTAAATGAAGACGCAGGGACTACATTAGCGGGGCAATCATTAAATATAGGTGATAGCATAGTGAGTAGTCTTAAAACGAATAATTTAATAGGATGGAAGTTTGTAAATGCACAAGAAGCTAATATAGGTCTTGCTAGTAGTAAATACTTTGCAGAGCTTATAATACCTAAAGATTTTTCTGCGAACTTAGCAACAATAACAACAAATCATATTGTTAAACCAGAGCTTGAATATAGAGTTAACACAAAAGTTGGGCCGGTTGCAAATAAGATTACAGAGGTTGCACAGCAAAATTTATTAGCACAGGTTAAGGCTAGTGTAATGTCAGCTTTATCACAACAGGTATTTTCAAAATTAAATACATATGGGGCTCAAGTAAATCAAAATAAAACCCAAATAATTGACTTGAAAAATGCGATTATTAATTTAAATTTAAATCTTGGAAGTATGATAAATGCATTGAATAGTGTAAGTTCAAGCAGCGATAGTTTAAATTCGTATCTAACAACATTAAATGATACAATTCCAGCTATTGATAATACTCTTGGACAAATTCAAACTAATACAAGTAATATGGGAGCAATGGTTTCTAATACTCAAAATATTTTACAGTCATCTATAAATAATATACTTTTAAATTTACAATCATCTAAAAGTATGATTAATGATATAGGCTCAACAGCTACTAAGATGGTTCCAAATAGCAATAATACTGGGCTTTTAAATAATATTTTAAGTAGTATAAACTTTGTTAAACAAAATTTACAAATTGATAGTAGTTTCTTAGAGCAAGTACAAAAAGTAAATAATAGTCAAAGTATATCTAATTTGATTACTAGTTTAAATAATACAAATAATTTATTAACTACACAGGAGCAAAATGTACAAAATGCTATACACAGTGGAAGTAGTTTATCAAGTTCAATGATTCAAACAATTCAAAGTGCTACAGCAAGTGCAGATAATGCAATAAATGGAGTTATAAACACTTACAATAATGGTGCGAGTGCAGCATTAAATAATATAGGAAATGGAATTGTTTCATCAACAAATTCTATAACAAATCTTATTAGTAATGCTCAAAATTTAAATTCTAAAATTCAAGGTGTAATAAGTTCAGCAAATGTTGACTCAACAAATGCGAAAAACTTAAGCAAACAACTTGTAGGATATTTAGAGCAATATAAAGGAATGATAAGTCAGTTAAGTGGTCAGCTTGCTAATATTAATGATAGTGATGTGGATAAATTAATTGGAGTTTTACAAGGAAATCCAGTAGTTATGGGAGATTTTATGTCATCACCAATTAACTTTAAACAAGTTACAACATATCCGGTTGCAAATTATGGATCAGGCATGACACCGGTATATAGTGTATTAGCATTCTGGGTTGGAATGCTTATATCAGGAGCTCTTTTAAAAACTAGTGCACCAGAATTTGAAGGTTCTGAAAATATGAGCGTAAGAGAAAAATTCTTTGGAAAAATGTTAACTTATATTTTTATAGCAGTTATTCAATCTTTAATAATAACTATAGGAGCAAAATTCTTAGTAGGTGTTCAGGTTGTTAATCTACCGCTATTTATATTAAGTTCACTTGTAACCTCAATTACATTTGCGATAATCATTTTCACATTATTATCACTTTTTGGTCATATAGGAGATGCAATTTGTATTGTATTGATGGTAGTTCAGTTATCAGGAACTGGAGGAACTTATCCGGTACAAGCTATGCCTATGTTCTTTAGAGTAATAGAGCCATTTGTTCCATTCCCTTATGGAGTTGATATAATGAGAGAGGCAATAGCAGGACCATATTGGCCTAATGCAATAAAAGATATAGCGTGTTTAATAGCATTCTGTATAGTATTCCTTTTAATAGGATATTTCTTTAAAGCTAAAGCTGATAGAGTGTTTGGAAAGTTAGATGATAAGTTTAAAGAATCTGGCATAGCAGAGGAGTAGGAGGATTAATGAATATATTCAAGATATTTAAAACTGATTTCAAAAAAATAATTAAGAATCCTGTTGCTATTGGTATGATAATAGGTTTGTGTATTATACCATCATTCTATGCATGGATTACACTTAAAGCAAACTGGAATCCTTATGTAAATACAGGAAATGTACCTGTAGCAGTTGTAAATAACGATTTAGGTACAATAGTTAATAATAAAATAGTTAACTTTGGTAATGATACAGTTCAAGAATTAGAGCATAATAATACTATTAAGTGGACTTTTGTGGGACAAAAAGTTGCAGACCAAGGTCTTAAAGATGGAAGTTATTATGCAGTTATTGAAATTCCAAGCAATTTTTCAGCTCAGTTAGAAGCTGGAATTGCAGGTAGTGGAGTAAAACCAGAGTTAATTTATAAGGTCAATGAAAAGACAAATGCAATAGCTACAAAAATAACAGATATAGCTAGTCAACAGCTTCAAGAGGGAGTTAAATCTACATTTTTATATGCGGCAAGTAATGCAGTGCTTGAACAAGCTAATAAAATGGGACAAAAAATAGATTTAAATAAACCTTTAATATTAGAAGCGAAGAATGTAATTGCAAACACAAATACTAGTGTAGGAAATATTTTAAGTAGTGTTAATAATTCAAGTACAAGTATTGGGGAACTTGGTGGAAGTATCAAAGATCTTCAGAATAATTTACCACAATTAACTAAACAAATTGATAATCTTCAGAGTGTAGTTTCTTCAAGTAAGTTTTTAATTCAAGCGACACAATCTAATATGAAGAATATAGGTAATTCATTAAACAATACAACTAATAATATTAACAATACAAATAATTCATTACAAACGTTTGTGAAGAATTTAAGTGATACAGTGGCAACACAAGAAAAAGTTAATCAAAATGCAGTTGATGCAGCTAACACAGCAGTCAATGCTGCTAGTAGTACAGTTGTTAATACTACAAATACAGCAAAGAATGTAGTTCAAACTACAGGCGAAAAAATAAATAATACTGTCAACCAAGTTAATGGAGCTGCTGCAAAAGGCTTGAATACAGCAAAAACAGTAAATGATAATGTTGGAAAGGCATTAACAACTACTAAGAAAAATGTTGATTCAGCAGCAAATAAAGTAAATAATGCGATTGATAATTCAAATAAAGATTTAAGTACTTCAGAAACTTCAAAACAAAATAATGAAGCTTCAGAAGTTGCTAAAAATGGACAAGATCAAAATGTTATTAACAATAAAACTCAAATTAAGATACCACCTAAAATAGCTCACTTTACAAAAGAGCAAATAGAGGAAGATCAGAATATATTAAACAACGCAATTACAACTAATAAAAATATTTCAAGTTTAATAAATTCAGGAATTCAATTCTTAGATACTTTAAATAAAATAAATGGAAATAATATTTTAAGTGGTTTAATAAATGATTTAAATACTTTACAGCAAAGTGTGCAGGAACAAAATGCTGCATTTAATAATTTAAATCAAACTTTAAGTAGTAGCAATGAAGTTACTGCTAATATGATTAATTCAGAGTTGAATAATATATCAGATTTAAGTACAAGTATTAATAGTTTATTAGGTGATTTTTCAAAATCATATAATAATACTGTTGATAGCAGTTTAAATAGCATAACAAATAACCTTAATAATAGCCTTGATACAGTAAATACAGTATTAGCTACTAGTAAAGAGATGATTCCACAAATTAATGAAATAGCTAAAGTTGGGATAGCATCAAGTGATTTAACAGTTAATCAAATTGATAGTTTAAAATCTAAGTTAGATGGACTTAAAACTAATTTAAATAATTTAGAGAATCAAACTAAGAATTTAAATACTACATCAATTGATAATATAATTAATTTACTAAATAAAAATCCACAACAGTTAGCATTAATGTTAGCTTCACCAATAGGAATTCAGGTTCAAGAATTATATGGTATGTCTATTTTTGGAATAGGACTAGCACCGTTCTATACAGTTCTTGCTATATGGGTTGGTGTGCTTTTAGCTACAACTATTATTAGTGTAGGTGGTAAGGCTTATGAAAATGGAACAAGAAAAAGAATAATGGAAATTCATTTTGCGAGAATGTTATTATTCTTTATAATAAGTTTAATTCAAACTTCAATAGTAACACTTGGAGATGTATTCCTTCTTGGAATAAAACCAGCTAATTTTTGGTTACTACTCGGATTTGCATGGCTAACAAGTCTTGTATTTACAGTGATAGAATTTACTTTAGTTTCACTTTCAGGTAACTTTGGTAAAGCTGGATCACTTGTTTTAATGGTAATACAAGTTGCTGGTTCAGGAGCAATTTATCCAATTGAAGTTAACCCTATTTTCTTACAGAAACTTGAGTTTTTATGGCCGTTTACTTACGCAATAGATGGCTTTAGACAAGCTATAGGTGGACCAGATTGGTCACAAGTTTCAATGGATGTTATAGCTTTATTAATATTCTTAGTAATCTTTGTGGTTATAGGATTCTCTAAAATGTTTATAAGTAAACAAATAGATTATGTTGAAAATGCATTTAAAGAATCAGAATTATAATCGAATTTTGATTTTATTTAGTTAAAGCTATTAGAAAAAATGCAAAAATATAAAATTTAGAAAGAAAAAAACACCTTTTTATATTAAAAGTAATATAAAAGGTGTTTTTTTTATAAAAAAGTCATAATTTTAGTTAGAGAATTGTAAGAATTACAAATTAAAATTAATATATAAGTAATTTAGATGGGGGATAAAATTAGTGAGCAAAAAGGTGAAAATTATAATAATATCAGTTGTTGCAGTAGTTGGAATCGGAGGATTTATAGGAATTAAAGCTTTTAACAATGTAGCAAATAAAAAAACAGAACAAGTCAGTGTTGATTTATATACAATACCAGGAAAAGAAAAGGTGTATCTTACAGGAAAAATAACACCAAAACAATCAGAAAGTTTTATGTTAGATGGAAACTTTGGAAGTTTAGATAAAATTAATGTTAAAGACGGACAAGCAGTACAAAAAGGTGTCGCTTTATTTAGTATGAAGAATGAAGAGAATATAAGCCAGGTAAGTACTCTTAAAACACAACTTGCAAATAAACAAAAAGAGCTTACAAATGCACCTGATGAAGAAGCAAAGAAAATGATAAATAGTGAAATTACAGATTTAAATACGCAAATAAAAGATTTAGAAAAGAAAACATATAAAACAGTATATGCACCATTTGCGGGTAACATATATATTCCAAAGGAAAGTGTTGGAAGTACAGAAGAAGGCGAAGGTGCAGGTACGCCAATTTTAGTTCTAGAAACAGGAGAGTACCATATTAATACAAAAATTAATGAAATGGACTTATTAAAAATAAAAGAAGGGCAAGATGTTAATATTACTATTACTCCTTCAAAGAAAACTGCAAAAGGTAAAATAACGAGTATAAGTAAAAGACCAATGGAAGGTGGAGATACTCAAGGTAGTTATGATGGAAGTGCTAGTTTTTCTAATTATCCAGTTAAAATAGATGTTGAAGATCAAAAAGATTTTATCAATGGATTTGGTGTCCAAGCTGTTGCAGAGTTTGGGAAAAATGAAAATAAAGTTCCACTTTCAGCTGTGTTAGAGGAAAATGGAAAATATTTTGTTATGAAAGTAGAAAATGATATAGCTAAAAAATCAGAAATTAAAGTTAAAGATCAATCGGAAGAAGCTTATATAGTAACAGAAGGACTTAATGAAAATGATGTGTTAGTAAGAGACGCTTTAAATCCTAATATTGTTGATGGACAAAATATATATGGAATCACAAATTAGGGGGTATCATGGAGAAAAAAATAATAGAGCTAAAAAATGTTGAGAAATTTTATAAAATAGGCAAAGATAGTTTGCATGTATTAAAGGATATTAATATTGAGATTACTCAAGGTGAATTTGTAATTATAATGGGTAAATCAGGAAGTGGAAAGACAACTCTTTTAAATATTTTAGGGTTTCTTGATAAGTTTGATAAAGGTCAATTTTTATTTTATGGTGATGATGTTACGGGATATAAAGAAAATAAAAGATCAGAATTTAGAAACCTTAACATAGGATTTGTTTTTCAACAGTTTAATCTTATAGAAAATTTAAGTATTGCTAAGAATGTTGAAATACCAATGATATATAATAATAAATTTAAGAAAAAAGAAAAAGAAGAAATTATAAGAAAAAATTTAGAGCTTGTAGGACTTTTAGATAAAATAGATAGAAAACCAACAGAGCTTTCAGGGGGACAACAGCAAAGAGTTGCAATTGCTAGAGCACTTGTAAATAATCCAGATATTATTTTTGCTGATGAACCAACGGGGGCTTTAGATTCTGATACTGGTATAGAAATTATGAATCTACTGTCAGAGCTTAATCAACAAGGGAAAACTATAATTATGGTTACACATGATTCTGATTTTGCTAAGTATGCTAGTAAGCTTATAAAGCTTAAAGATGGGGTTATTGTCAAGGGGGATATATAAATGATGGTTGCTTTAAAGAATGCCCTTAATAGTATAAAATCTTATAAATTAAGGGTATTTACAGCTATGGTATGGATTATTCTTGGAATAACATCAGTTATAGTTGTTTCAAGTATTGGTAATGGATTAGAAAAACAAATGGATGAAATTCTAACAAGTAAAGATGATAGAAAAGGTAAGATAGAATTTTGGCCAACTGATTATAACATAAGTAATGTTGGGCTTATGCTTCAACCTTTTGGAAGAAAAGAAATAGAAGCTGCATCATTAGTTAGTGGAGTAGAGAGGGTAGGAAAGCCTAAGGATGATAGTAGCTCTATGGGGAGTATGGGATATCCTTTAGATTCGAAGGGCGAAATTTATATTCAATTATATTCTTATAATAAAGAAGATGTTTCTGATGTTTTATATGGAAGAAGTTTTTCATTAGATGATGAAGATAGAAATGTAGCTATTATTCCAGAAACGGCAGCAAGCTATTTATATGAAGATCCATCGCTTGCAATTGGTAAGCCTATAACACTTGGAGAATCTACTTATGAAATTGTAGGTGTTATTGCACCAGTAGAGCAAGGTGGTGGAATGTTTGGCGGTGGTTGGATGGAAGAAAAAGCATATATTCCCAAGACTATTTTTAATAATATGACAAAGCAACAATGGGGCGAAGATTACTCTATGGAAGCAATAGAAGTTAAAGTTGCACCAGGATTTAATAAGGATGAAGTTCTTATGAATGTTGTAGATGTGTTACAACAGGAGAGAGTAAAGAATGATGGAACATATTCTTTAAGTTGGGAAGAAAATCAAGTACAAGAACTTGAAATGATGAAAAATAGTATAACAAGGTTTACAGGAATGATTACTTTTGTCGCACTTGTGATTGGTGGGATAGGAATCATGAATATAATGTATATGTCTGTTATTGAAAGAAAAAGAGAGATTGGTATAAGAAGAGCCATTGGTGCAAAACCAAGAAACATTATAGTGCAATTTGTAACAGAATCAGTTGTTATAACAAGTATAGGTGGAGTGTTTGGAATTATTTTTGGTGTAATTGTAGCTAGTTATTTAGGTGGTAGATTGCCGTTTGCAATAATGATAAGCCCAGCATCATGTGTTTTTGCGGCTGTAATTTCTATATTTGTAGGAATTATATTTGGAGTTATACCAGCATATAAGGCTTCAAAGGTTGATCCTATAAAAGCGATTAGAGGATAAGATTTATTAAAAAAATTTAGTTTTAGATGTTTAAAATATTCAAAAGGTGGCTATTATTAAAATATAAGTCCCCTATTCCTTTAAGTTAATATATATTTTAACCCCGAGCAACTTTGCTTGGGGTTAATTGATTTTTAGGTAGTAGGAAGTTTGTAAAATAAGATTAGATAACCTAATAAAAGTAGTATTATAATATTAATGATATATATTCGAAAAATATAGTATCAAATGGCTTAGACCAATTGATATTAAAAGGAGAATCAAATTAAATGAAAAATATTAAAGATAAAAAAGAAAAAATAATATGCCCTATATGTGGGAGTGAAATGAGAGATTTTGATTATGCATACGATCAAAATCAATATGGTAAAAAATATTATAAATGTGATGAATGCGGTCATAAAATGAACTTTATGGGAAGATAAAAATATATATTTAAAATTATTAAAAGATTAGATAAAATGTGTCTTACAAGTCAAATTCCTAAAAAGTAGATGGATTTTTACTACATTTTGATAAAATTAGAAAACAAGATTCATATTATTTATATAAAGAGTAAGAAAAAAGCTAAGAAGTTTTAACTTCTTAGCTTTTACTTTATTCATTAGCTTTTTTCTTTTTCTCCATATAGAAGTACATAGGGAATCCAATAAGTGTGATAATAAGTCCTGAAAGGGCTATAACGCTTGATTGAAGACCTGACATGAATAGTTGGTTAATAACTACAAATAGTCCACCTAAAATAGCTACGATAGGAATTATAGGATAACCTATAACTTTATAAGGTCTATGTAAATCTGGCTTTTGTTTTCTAAGTTTAAATACACCTATAAATATAAGTGAATAGAATATCCAAATTGTGAATATTGTAAGGTTACTTAAAAGGTTAAATTGTCCACTAAGTGCGTAAAGTATTCCAAGTATAGCCATAAGCCAAGTTGCATTAGCAGGAACATTAGCCTTATTAAGTTTAGCAAATGTTTTGCTAAAAGGAAGAAGACCAGTAGTAGCTAAAGCAAAAGGAACTCTAGGTGCAGTTAATGTATAACCATTAAGTGTTCCAAAGATAGAAATAAGAATTCCAATATCTATTATTTTAGCTCCAATATTACCAAATAATTTTTGTGCAACAATTGATGCTGGTGTAGCACTTGCTGCTATTTGGTCAGCTGGAACAACCATTACAAATACAACATTTATGATTACATAAACTGCCATAACAAGCATTAAACCACCAATAATTGCTTTAGGTAAATCTTTACTTGGGTTTTTCATTTCGCCTGCTATATTACCAACATAAATCCATCCATCATAAGCAAATAATGTAGCAACAAGTACTTGTCCAAGAGCAGTTGCAAAGTTAATATTATGCCCAATTATTGGTGTCATTATATGATTTGTACTTGGGTGTTTAAATAATCCAACAACTATAATAAGTACTATTGGTATTAATTTGCCTATAGTAGAAAATATTTGAATAAATCCACTAGTTTTAGATCCAATTAAATTTAATAATACAAGTAATATAATAGCACCAATTGCAATAGGTATTTTTAAATGTGGCATTCCTAAAAGTTCACAAGCTTGCTCTGAAAATAAAATAGCTAGTGCAGCTATAACAGCTGGGAAATATAAAATAGTTTGCATCCAAGCTGTAAGATATGATAATTTAGGTCCGTAAATTTCTCGCATATAGACCATCATACCACCAGTTTCGGGGAAAGCAGCAGATATTTCAGTAGCGGTAAGTCCAGCGGCAATTGTTATAATACCACCAATTATCCACGCTAGTATTCCAAGTCCAGGTGCACCACCAGTTGATTGGAAAATTGCTTGAGGTTTGAAGAATACTCCAGAACCTATAACAAGTCCAATAACGGTTGAAAAAGCTGCCCAGAAACTAACAGTTTTCTTTAGTTCATTATGTCCCATTAAATTTCCTCCTAAGTTAATTATGTAATTCTTTTATTGTTTAATATTATAAATAAGTTTTATAATTACTATTATAATTATAAAACATAAAATGAAAATTTATGTTACAATTATAATTTGGTTATAAATAATAAGAAATATGTATATTTGTATTATTACATAAGTAGGTAATTCATACTTTACAAATATGTAAAGTATAGGTATAAATATGAAAAATAAATTTTTGAAATTTGAGTAATAGTAATATATTTGTATTCACATGTGGAAATAAATTAGTTATAATTGAAAAAGACCACTAATTAAACTAGGGGGAAACATAAGATGAAAATTACGGGTAGAGTAATAATTTCAATTGTAGCGATTTCTATAATTGATTTAATTTATGGACTTTATTTAGGATTAACAGTTGAAGAAAAAATAGGTGTAGCTATCATCTTAATAATTTTACCTATTATATCAGGCGTAATTTTTGCAACTAGAAGAACTTTACAAAGAAAAATAACACTAATTGTACTTTTTGTATTAACAATAATTATGATTTTATTATATCTTGTAGTTCTTGGATTTGCAGGTACATTTGATCAAACAGGTGGAGGGTATAGTTATAAGACATTAGGAATAATGGCATTAATATTTGCACCATTAATAGTTTCATATATTTATTTAGCATATATGCAGTTAAATGAAATAAAAGGAAAATATCAAGGCAGACAGAGGTTTTTATTTTAAACCTCTGTTTTTTATTTTTTTAAAGTTTCAAAAAGTAATCGTTTTGAATTAGAAATAGGCAAAAAATAACAAGAATATTAACTTATTATGAAGTTTGTAAGCTTTTCAAAAAAAAACGTGATTTTATAAAATATTATTATATAATAAGGATTATTAAAGGTGAAATAAACGAAAGAAAAAAGTTATAAGTGAGGCGAAAAGATATGTATGCTTTTAAATTAGAATTTTCAGTTATATTAATAATTTTATGGTTAGCGATAGCAATAACATTAATTAATTTTAGACGTAAAAAAATAAAAAAATTTAAAGATAGTGATAAAAATTTTCGCATAAGCTCATCAAGTGGAAATATAGTATATTCAGTTGCAATTGCAACATTAATTATAAGTGTTCCTTTTATACTTTTATTATAAAAGTTAGAAGCTGAAGAAAGATAAGTACTTAAATGTAGTTATCTTTTTTTTATTCTCTTAAATACCTTAATCTTACAAAAATGAAATATTATTGAAATGAAAATCGATATGAAAAAAATTTCTTTGAAGTTATACTAAATTTAGTGATAGGTGAAAAGAGGTAATAATTTTAAGAAAAAGGAGATTAAATTAGTGAGGAGAATTTTAGAGGTAAAAAACATAGAAAAATATTATGGAAATAAAGGTAGTCTTACAAAGGCAATTGATAATATTAGTTTTAATGTAGAGAAAGGTGAATTTGTTGGAATTATGGGGCCATCAGGTTCTGGTAAAACAACT
>JBOGAY010000007.1:0-10178 GCA_051655925.1 Sarcina sp.
ATATAATGCGAAATGCAATTATAAAAGTATCGAAAGTATGTATTTTGCTAATATTTTAATTATAAAAAAATAGGAATAAAAATTGCTGGTTAATACTAATGAGATTTAAAAAATAAAGGGGAGGTTTGTATGTTATTAATTTCTTTGGTTCCAATAATTTTTGTTTTAATAGGAATGATTGTTTTAAAAAAATCAGCTATTGTTGTATCCCCATTAACACTTATTCTAACAATTTTTTTAGCATTTATAGTTTTTAAAATGAATTCGGCAAATATAGTTAATGAAACTATTAAAGGTGTTACAGAGGGTGGGAAAATAATATTTCTAGTATGGTCAGCTTTTGCAATGCTTGTAATGCTTCAATATACAAAAGCAATGGAGCGAATAAAAATAACATTAGCTAATATAACAGATGATAGAAGAATTCTTTTAATAATGATTGGTTATTGTTTTAGCATATTTTTAGAAGGAGCAGCTGGAGCAGGAACACCTACAGCTATTTGTGCTCCATTTTTAGTTGGAGTTGGTTTTACTCCACTGTCAGCAGCTATTGCGGGAATGCTAGGAGCGGGTATTGCACCATCTTGGGGTGGAGCAGGAGCAACAACAATAGTAGGTCATTCTGTAGTTGCAGAACATATTCCATTACAGTTAGCTTCAGCTATTTCAGGTTTAATAGCAATGTTTGGAGCATTTTTAATACCATCAATAATGATATTCGCACTTTTAGGCAAAAATGGTTTTAAGGGTTTAAAAAAATACATTCTATTTATATCTTTAATAACAAGTTTTTCATTTTTTTTAATAACAAATTATATAGGCCCTGAAATTGTAAGCTTAGGAAGTGGAGCTATAGGAATTATTGCAAGTTTAATTTATGTAAAAGTTTTTAAACATGAGACACCAGATGAGTATAGATATATTCCAGAAAAAATAAATCATAATGAAAACTCAATACCAACAGTAGTAAAAGCTTTTGCACCATACACTATTTTAATAATAGCTTTACCAGTTATTAGATTTTCATTTCCATTAGCAACTTTATCAAAATATGGATATGTTGTATGGATAGCATGTGTAATTTTTATGGTTGTATTATTGGGATCATTAATTTTAAATTCTTTAAAGTATTATCCAATTTTTATAAAAGAAAGTTTATTAAAAGTTATTCCAGCATTTATATCAATGGGATCATTGTTGTCAGTAGCAAATATAATGAAACAAACAGGAATGTTAAGCATAATAGCACAAAGTTTATCAAATTTTGCAGGAAATGGGTATCCAATAGTTGCAGTCTTAATTGGTTCTTTGGGAACATTTATAGCAGGAACAGGACTTGGATCGAATATTATGTTTGGCCCAATGCATATGAGTGCTGCTGAATTACTAAGTTTAAATAAAGTAACAATATTTGCAGCTCAAAATGTAGGAGGAGCAATAGGGAATATGATTTGTCCTAATAATATTGTTGCTGTAGCAGCAACTGTTGATACTTTAGGAAAAGAAGGTGAAATAATGAAAAAATGTATTCCTAGCTGGGGAATTTTAGTAGGAGTATATGGATTAGTTGGTGTTATTTTTACTCATATTATATTTTTATAAATTTTAGGAGGAAATATGTATACTTTGGGATTAGATATTGGATCAACATCTTCAAAAGGTGTAATTTTAAAAAATGGCTGTGAAATTATAAGCACAGAAGTAATACCTTTGGGGACAGGAACTTCAGGCCCGATGAAAGTAATAGAGAAATTATTTCAAAATTCAAAATTATCGAGAGAAGAGATAAAAAAAATAATAGTAACAGGTTATGGAAGAATGAAGTTTTCAGATTGTGATAGGCAAATTAGTGAATTAAGTTGCCATTGTAAAGGTGTATATTTTTTAGTTCCAAATGTTAGAACAATAATTGATATTGGTGGTCAAGATGCAAAAGCTTTAAAAATAGGTGAAAATGGTCAACTAATGAATTTTGTTATGAATGACAAATGTGCCGCAGGAACAGGAAGATTTATGGATGTTATGGCAAAAATATTGGATGTAAATATAAATGATTTAGGTAAATTATCAGATCTTTCAAAAAATGAAGCTTCTATAAGTAGTACGTGTACTGTATTTGCAGAATCAGAAGTGATTTCTCATTTATCTAATGAAGTTCTATTAGAAGATATAATAGCAGGTATTCATAATTCAGTGGCTCAGAGAGTATCAAGTTTAGCTAAAAGAGTAGGTGTTAATTCAGAAGTAGTAATGGTAGGTGGTGTTGCAAAAAATTCAGGTATAGTTAAATCTATGGCAAAAATATTAAATATAAATATAACAGTTCCTGAGCTAGCTCAATTAACAGGAGCCTTAGGAGCAGCAATTTATGCATATGAAGATATTATTAAGGAGGGGAAAAATGAGTAAAAAATTAGCAAAAGATGTTGTGGCAGAATTATTGGTAGAACAATATAATGCTGCTTTTAGAGCAAAAGAAAAGGGAGAACCAGTAGGTTGGTCAACTTCTGTATTTCCTCAAGAATTAGCAGAAGTTTTTGATTTAAAAATATGTTATCCAGAGAATCAGGCGGCAGGAATGGCTGCTAAAAGAGAATCGTTAAAAATGTGTAACATAGCAGAAGATATGGGATATTCGATTGATATTTGTGCCTATGCACGTAATAACTTAGGATTTTTAGAAAATGGTGGTTGCGAAAGTTTAAATATGCCAAGACCTGATTTCCTTCTATGCTGTAACAATATCTGTAATCAAGTTATAAAATGGTATGAAAATATTTCAAGGGAATTGAGTATTCCTTTAATAATGATAGATACAACTTTTAATGATGATTATGAGGTTTCTCAAGAAAGAATAGATTATATAAAGGGGCAATTTGATGAAGCAATAAAAAAATTAGAAGTAATTTCTCAAAAAAAATTCGATTCTAAAAAATTTGAAGAAATTATGAAAATATCTTCAAAGAATGGAAGATTATGGAAAGAATCAATGAGCTTATCTTCTGCAGAGCCTTCTCCAATGAATGGATTTGATCTTTTTAATTATATGGCAGTTATTGTTTGTGCAAGAGGAAAACAAGAAACAACAGATGCTTTTGAGTTATTAATAACTGAAATGAAAGAACGAATCGAAAATAAAGAGAGTACTTTTAGAGGACAAGAGAAACATAGAATTATGATGGAAGGGATTCCATGTTGGCCATATATTGGATATAAAATGAAAACTCTTTCAAAATATGGAGTTAATATGACAGGAAGTGTTTATCCTGATGCATGGGCACTACAATATGAAGTAAATGATTTGGATGGTATGGCAAGAGCTTATAGTAGTATGTTTAATAATGTTAATTTAGATAGAATGAGTGAATATAGAATAAACTCTTTATTAGATGGAAAATGTGATGGAGCTTTTTACCATATGAATAGAAGTTGTAAATTAATGAGTTTAATTCAGTATGAAATGATGAGAAAAGTAGAGGAGGCTACAGGAATTCCTTATGTTGGATTCGATGGAGATCAAGCAGATCCAAGATGTTTTACAGAAGCTCAATTTGAAACTAGACTTCAAGGTTTAGTAGAAGTAATGGAAGAAAGAAAAGCTTGGAGGGAAAAAAATGGAAAAGATAAATAAAATATTTGCTAGATTTAAAGAGGTTGTTAGTAATCCAAATAAAGTTACAGATGATTTTAAAAAAAATAAAGAACAAAAAGTTATTGGTTGTTTTCCAGTTTATTGTCCTGAAGAGATTATTCATGCAGCAGGAATGTTGCCAATTGGAATATGGGGAGGAGAAATTGAGATTGAAGAGAGTAAGAGGTATTTTCCAGCATTTGCTTGCTCAATAATGCAATCTTGTTTAGAGCTAGCTTTGAAAGGAAAATATGATAATTTAGATGGTGTTATAATTCCAGGAATGTGTGACACACTAATTTGTTTAGGACAAAATTGGAAAAATGCAATGCCAAATATTCCATATATTTCGTTAGTACATCCTCAAAATAGAAAAATTCAATCTGGAATAGACTACTTAAAAAGTGAGTATAAAAATATTAAAGATAAATTAGAAAAAATAGGTGGAAAAGAGATTAGTAACGAAGATATAAATAAAAGTATCCAAGTGTATAACGAACATAGAAAACTAATGAGAGAATTTGTAGATATTTCAACTGAATATCCACATATTATAACACCTTATATTCGTAATTTGGTAATTAAAAGTAGCTTTTTTATGCTAAAAGATGAACATAATCAATTAATGAAAGATTTAAATAGTGAATTAAAAAATAAAGAAATTCAAGTATGGAAAGGAAAGCGAATTCTGCTATCTGGAATTATAGCAGATAATAAAGAATTATTAGATATATTAGAAGAGAATAATTTAGCAGTTGTTTCAGATGATTTAGCACAAGAAACAAGACAGTTTAGATATGATGTACCTGATGGAGTAGATGGATTAAAAAGATTAGCAGAATATTGGAGTATTTTTGAAGGATGTTCTTTAGCATATGATCCAGAGAAAAAAAGAGGAAACATAATAGCAGAAGAGATTATAAATAAGAAAGTTGATGGTGTTATATTCTGTATGATGAAGTTTTGTGATCCAGAAGAATATGATTATCCTTTAATGAAAAAAATGATAGATAAATTAGGTACAAAAAATTTATATTTAGAAATAGATCAACAAATGCCAAATAATGAGCAAGTTAGAACAAGAATTCAAACTTTTGCTGAAATGTTAAGTCTTTAAAAATAAAAGGAGGAGAATATGATATTACAAAAAGAACATAAATTATTACAAAAAGCTATAAGAGATTTTGCAAATGAAGAAATAGGACCTATAGCTTCTGAAGTTGACAAAACAGGTGAAATGCCAAAAGAGGTTTTAGATAAATTAGCACATTATAAATTCTTAAGTACGGTAATACCTAAAGAGTATGGAGGAGCAGGAACTGATTATTTATCTTATGCAATTGTAATGGAGGAAATTAGTAGAAAATGTTGTTCAACGGGGACTTATGTTACAGCAGCTTCAACATTAGTGTCGTTACCAATTTTAAAATTTGGAACTGAAGAACAGAAGCAAAAATACTTAAAACCCCTAGCTGAAGGTAAGTATATAGGTGCATTCGCACTAACAGAACCAGGAGCAGGTTCAGATGCAGCAGCTCAACAAACAGAAGCAGTTCTTGATGGTGATAATTATATTTTAAATGGAAGAAAATGTTTTATAACAAATGCTCCAATTTGTGATTTCTCTATAGTAATAGCAATGACAGATAAAAGCAAGGGCTTAAAAGGGACAACTGCATTTATAGTTGAAAGCAATTGGCCAGGAGTTTCACACGGGGCTCATGAAGATAAAATGGGAATTAGAGGAACTCAAACATCAGATTTAGTTTTTGAAAATGTAAAAGTTCCTAAAGAAAATATGTTAGGAAAAATAGGTGATGGGTTTAAAATCGCTATGAATACATTAGAGGCTGGTAGAATTGGAGTTGCTTCTCAAGCAGTTGGAGTTGCTCAAAGTGCTTTGGATGAAGCTATAAAGTACTCTAAAGAAAGAGTACAATTTGGAAAAACATTATCTAAATTTCAAAATACACAGTTCTCAATAGCGGATATGGAGACTAAAGTTACAGCAGCGAGAATGTTAGTATATAGTGCTGCTTTAAAAAAAGATAATGGTGAAAAGATAGATCATGAAGGATCTATGGCAAAGTATTATGCAGCAGAGATTGCAAATGAAGTAGCATATAAAGCGCTTCAAATACATGGTGGTTATGGTTATATTAAAGATTACGCAATAGAACGTATCTATAGAGATGCAAGAATATTGTCTATTTATGAGGGAACATCTCAAGTTCAACAAATGATTATAGCAGCTGGAGTTTTAAAATAAATTATAGGAGGTAGTATTTTGAATATAGTAGTTTGTGTAAAACAAGTACCGGATACAAATGAAGTTAAGATAGATAAAGAAAAAGGAACTTTAATAAGGGAGGGAGTTCCAAGTATATTAAATCCAGACGATGCAAATGCTTTAGAAGGAGCTTTAACATTAAAAGATAAAAATCCTGAGGTAAAAGTAACTGTTATCACAATGGGGCCACCTCAAGCAGAAGTTATGTTAAGAGAATGTTTAGCAATGGGAGCTGATGATGCAATATTATTAAGTGATAGATTTTTTGGTGGAGCTGATACATGGGCAACGTCAAATACAATTGCTGCTGGAATAAAAAAGATGGGAAATTTTGATATTATATTTGCTGGTAGACAAGCTATTGATGGAGATACTGCTCAAGTAGGACCTCAAATAGCAGAGAAATTAAATATTCCTCAAGTAACATATGTTGAAAATTTTAAAATTAATAATGATTTTTTAAATGTTCAAAGACAATTAGAGGATGGATATGAGTTAATAGAAGTTAAAACTCCTGTTTTGTTAACAGCGGTAAAAGAGTTGAATAAACCAAGATATATGTCAGTTGATAAGATATTTGAAGCTTATAAAAAAGATATAAAAATTTGGAAATTAGAGGATTTAGATTTATCTTTGGATGAAGTTGGATTAAAAGCTTCTCCTACAAAAGTTTTTAAATCTTTTACACCAGCACCAAAAGGGCAGGGAATTATTTTAGAAGGTAATTCTAGAGAAAAAGTTGTTCAACTTGTTATGGATTTAAAAAAGAGAAATATAATTTAAGGAGGAAAAATGATTCAAAATATAGAAGAATACAAAGATGTTTGGGTTTTTGCAGAGCAAAGACAAGGGAAGATAATGCCGGTAGTAATAGAACTATTAGGTGAAGGAAAAAAGCTAGCAAAAGAATTAGGAGTAAATCTATGTGCAATTTTATTAGGTAATAATGTTTTAGATTTAGCTCAAGAATTAATTGAGTATGGTGCAGATAAAGTATATTTAGCAAATGATGAAAAATTATTTAATTATACAACAGATGGATATACAACAGTAATAACAGAAGCAATAAAAAAATATAAACCAGAAATATTTTTATTAGGTGCTACTCATATAGGAAGAGATTTAGGTCCGAGAATATCATCGAGATTAGATACAGGATTAACTGCTGATTGTACAAAATTAGAAATTGATCCAAATGATAAAAAAATACTACAAACTAGACCAGCTTTTGGTGGGAATATTATGGCGACAATAATATGTCCTAATACAAGACCACAAATGTCTACAGTAAGACCAGGAGTTATGGATAAAGCAATTAGAAATCTTCAAAATATAGGATTAATAGAAGAGCTTACTGTAAATCTATCTTCAAATGATATCAGAACAAGAGTTATAAAAACAGTTAAAAATAAGAAGGAACTAGTATCTTTAAGTGATGCAAATATTATTGTATCTGGTGGATTAGGAGTTGGAAGTAAAGAAGGATTTACGCTACTTGAAAATTTAGCTCAAAAATTAGATGGAGTAGTGGGAGCTTCAAGAGCTGCTGTTGATGCAGGATGGATTGATCACTCTCATCAAGTTGGGCAAACAGGAACGACAACTAAACCTAATTTATACATAGCTTGTGGAATATCTGGAGCTATTCAACATATAGCAGGAATGCAAGAATCAGATTTTATAATTGCTATCAATAAAAATTCAACAGCACCAATTTTTAATGTAGCTGATATTGGAATTGTAGGAGATGTTCACGAAATCTTACCTCTTTTAACAGAACAATTAAATAGTGTAGAAGATATAAAAAAATTATACAAAGAATTTTAGAGGAGGGAAAAAATGGAGATTCAAACTAATTTCTTAGATGGAATAAAAGTAGTTGAGCTTGCAACTTTTGTTGCAGCTCCTTGTTGTGGAAGAGCGTTAGCCGAATGGGGTGCGGACGTTATAAAAGTAGAATCGTTAAATGGTGATCCAGTGAGATTTGTAGGGCCTAATTTCAAAATGCCAAGTAATGAAAATGAAAATCCAATACATGATTTGGAAAATTCAAGTAAGAAAAGTGTAGCATTAAATTTAAAAACTCCTGAAGCTAAAGAAGTTTTTGAGAAATTATTAAGCGAAGCAGATGTATTTTTAACAAACTTAAGAACAGAAGCACTAATAGGTTTAGGAGTAGATTATGAAACTCTTTCTAAAAAATTTCCACAACTTATATTTGCTCAAATATTAGGATATGGAGAGAAAGGACCTGATAAAGATAAACCTGGATTTGATTATACAGCTTATTATGCTAGAGGCGGAGTTATGGGAACTTTATGTGAAAAAGACACATCTCCTTTAAATGGTGCACCTGGTTTTGGAGATCATCAAGCTGGAATGTATTTATTATCAGGAATATGTGCAGCATTATTTAAAAGAGTTAGAACAGGAAAGGGAGATAAAGTAACAGTAAGTTTACTACATACAGCTATATTTGGAATGGGAATAATGGTAGCAGCATCTCAATATGGTAATCATTGGCCAATAACTAGACTAGAACCTAGTAGTCCATTATTAAATGCTTACAAAACAAAAGATGGAAGATGGATACAAATTGCTATACCAGAGTATGATAAGTATATAGGAAAGTTTGCAAAAGCTATTGGCAATGAAATATTAGCAGAAGATATTAATTATAATAATATAAAAGGTATGGTTAAAAATAGAGAAGAAATAGTTTCTATAATAGAAGAAAAATTTATAAAGAAAAATTTAACTGAATGGATAGAAATACTTACTGTAGCTGATATACCTTTTGAAAAAGTTCAGCTTTTCCACGAAATACCAGAAGATAAGCAAGCTTGGGCAAATGATTATTTATATAATATAAATTATGAAAATGGAAATAAAGCATTAGTTCATTTACCAGTTAAATTTAATAGCTTAGGAACTCCAGATGTAGTACCAGCTCCAAAAATTGGTGAGCATACAGATATAACATTAATTAATTTAGGTTATACGACAGAAGAGATTGAAAAGCTTCGAGTAAGTAAAATAGTAAGATAGGAGAGTGTAAGAATGAAAAGTAAAATCTCGGCAAATAGTAGCTGCTTTACTTTTGCGTTTATCTGGTTTACAACTCAGTTTGGGGGTGGATTTGCTTCTGGAAGACAAGTTATTGACTTTTGTTTTGGGTATGGACCATTTGTTGTAATAACACCAGTATTAACACAAATTATACAAGGTGTGATACTTTACTTTATTTGTAAATATGCGATAGAGTTTAAAATGTTTGATTATAGAAGTTGGACAAATAGTTTTTACTCACCGTATGATAAAATAATGTCAAATTGTTATGAATTATGTTACAACTTAGTTTTGGCAATAGCTACGGCAATAGCTTTTGCAACAGGTGGCGCAACAATAACTCAATTATTAGGAACACCTTATTATTTAAATACTGCTATTATTGGATTTTTAATGTTATTTTTAACAATTTGTGGAGCAAATTTAGTAAGAAAAGCAGCAACGGGTATATCTATTCTTATAATAGCTGGTTTATTAATAATATTTATTCCAAATATAATTTATTTTAGAAGTAATATAGGTAGTAATTTTAATATATTTTTATCACAAACTACTTCTCAACATTTGACAGGTGGATTTTGGAAGGCTTTAATATACGCTTCTTTACAAATAGCACCGATGGGAGCATATTTACCACATGCAGCAGCATTAGGAGAAAAAATAAACATAAAAAAAGCTGTCATACTGGGAACTTTAATAAATGCCAGTTTAATGTTAATGGTATCTTTAGGAATATTAGGTTTACATGATAAAGGAATAGCTGGAACAGTTGTGCCCACTTTAACTGTTGTAACTGAAGGTATTGGAAAGCAATTGTTAACTCCAATTGTATCAATTTTAATATTTTTAGGATCTGTTTCAACTGGTGTAAATCTAATATTTGGAATTGTAAAAAGAGTTGTTTCTTGGTTAGAGAGAAATGAAGAAAAAAGTATTAAAGAAAGCAAACAAAAGAGTAGAAGTATGTTAGTAGCAATAGTATATATTATATTAACATGGTCTATAGCTCAATTTGGATTGATTCCATTAATAGCTAAAGGATACTCAATGGTAGGATATTTAACTTTATTTGTAGTAGTGATTCCAGTTCTGATAAGAGGAATATTAGGATGGAAAAAACCTGTTGAGACTTCTTTAGAAGAAGAAATTAAGAATTTAGAGGTATAAAATCAATTAAATTTTATAAAA
>JBOGAY010000008.1:0-4115 GCA_051655925.1 Sarcina sp.
TAGGCTGGTGGGGTGATAAAGATGAGCCACTTAACGAGCAAATTGATAAATTAAGTGATTTTATAAGATATGACAAAAAATGCATAGTTTTAGGAGACTTCAATAGTGATGCTCAAATAAAGAATGAGGGATATGATTACCTTGTAAAAAGTGGTTTGAAGGATACTTATGAATTAGCAAAAAATAAATGTGATGGAATAACTGTTAAAGGTGAAATTGCAGGTTGGGAAAAAAGTAGTACAAATAAAAGATTAGATATTATTTTCACGAATTTTCTAATAAATGTAGAAGAATCACAAGTTGTATTTAATGGCATAAATAAAGAAATAATTTCAGATCATTATGGGGTTGAAGTTCTTTTGAATTTTGAAAAAATATAAAGTTATTTTTTAGATGGGACATTAAAATTAAATTTTAAATAAAAAAGTTCAGTAAAGACTAAATAGCTTTTGCTGAACTTTTTTGAAGTTTTTATTTGAATAGAGGTGAAAATTCTGAGTCTGTGATTACATGAAGTTCATGCAATGCTCTTGTACAGACTGTGTATAAAAGGTTTCTCTCAGAATCTAATGAATAAGATTTATCATTAGCATCAGGAATTATAACAGCATCAAATTCTAAGCCTTTAGCTATGTATGAAGGCACTATGCTGATTCCTTTAGAGTATGAGCTATTTTCATCTATTATAAGATTTAGATTTTCAATTTTATCTTTTAGTTCATTATAAAGATTTTCTGCAAGTTTTGCAGTTTTAGGTATTATAGCAATTGAAGTTAAATCTCTTTCTAAAATTTCTTTAACTATATTTTCGATAGTTTCTGCAATGTTTTTTGATTTAAGCATTTGAACATCAAGACCAGTTCTATCAACAGCTTCAACAATTTCAGATGAACGAAGAATTTTTTTTGCAAAGTCTGTTATATTTTTAGTAGAACGATAACTCTTAGTTAAACACGCTATTTCAGTTTTATCTTCACCAAATATAGTAGCAATTTCTTCTTTTGCAGTTATGTTAGTATTACTTGCAATTCTTTGGTTTAAATCACCAAGAATTGTAGCAGAAGCATTTTTGAAAGTTTTATTTATAAGAGAGTAGAATAATGGACTATAATCTTGACATTCATCAATAATTATATGTTTGATATTATTGTAATCTCTAAAACCTTCCATATGACATCTGATATACAGAGCAGGAACGATGTCTTCAAAGTTAACCATAAGGTCATTTATTGAATTTACAGTTAGTGCTTTTACATCATCAAGATTTTTATTTGTATACTTTTCAATAGTAAGCCAAAGTCTTTTATAGATATCTACTGGATTTACAAGTTTAAACATAGCATTAACTTGTTCTGAAATTTCATTTATAAGGAATGCATTGAAGTCATCACCATGTTCTATTGCATTATATCCGTAATCCTTTGAATTCTTTTTCTTAGCTTGCTTTAAATATTTAGTTTCAACTTGTGATATTAAACTTTGTTTTAAGTTTTCAATTCTTGTTAAGTAAGGAACGTTTTTAAATCTTTCTATGAAAGTTTCTTTAACTTTATTTTTTCTTATAGTAACTTCGCCATCAAATATGATATCAGTAAAGTTTGGAAGTATATCAGGTAAAATATCACAGAACTTATCTAATATAAGCATAAATTCTTCTGAATTTTTAAACAACATACCTTTGTTTCTGATTTCATACCTTTTATCATTTTGATTTGAATAAGTATATTCAAGATAATCATGTTTCTTTTCATATTCAAATATTGATGGAAGATAGTATCTATAAAAACTTTCAAAAGTTGTTTGCTTGATATTTTGCTCACCAAGGCCTGGAAGTACATCAGAGATATAATCACTAAATACTTCATTAGGTGAAAAAATTAAAATATTATCTGCTTTTAAAGTCTTTCTATGGTTGTATAAAAGGTAAGCCGCTCTATGCATAGCGATAGATGTTTTGCCTGAACCAGCACATCCTTGTAATAAAAGGATTTTAGATTTATCATTTCTTATTATTTCATTTTGTTGTTTTTGAATAGAAGAAACAATATTTTTCATTTTATCTGAAGTATTTGATGAAAGAATATCAAGCAATGAGTCATCATGTATGCTAGAGTTTGATTCATGAATAAATTTGATTTCACCATTTTTTATATTATATTGTCTATTTAAAACAATCTCTCCATCTATTTGTCCGTTAGGAGTTTGATAATGAGCTTTTCCCATTTCAAAATCATAAAACATGTTAGAGATAGGTGAACGCCAGTCAAGTACAAGGAAATCAAAATCATCTTCCATAACGCTTGAAATTCCTATATAAAGACTTTCAGCATAAGAATCACCATCTTCTTTAAAGTCTATTCTTGCAAAGTATGGAACATCTCTTTGAGTTTGCAAAGTATTTATCTTAGTTCTATTTTTTACATAAAGTTTTTCTTGCATAGCCATATCTTGGTTAAATTGTTGAACTTCAATTTCATCAAGTTCACTAAAATTAGTCCAAAAATGTTTTCTATCATCTTTTATATCCTTGCTTTGTTTATCTGAAGAAACTCCAAAGGAAGCAAGGAGTTTATCTATAGTATCAATTGTCTTATTTAAGTAATTAATTTCATCTTCTTTTTTTAAACCTATAGTCATTTTATTATCTCCTGAATTAAAATTTTCTAAAATATTATATCATTAAATAAGAGGTAAATATATCTCATTTTAAATTTGAAATATATTTACCTCTTTTGAGTTAAAGTGTTCTTAAAATTTTTTCGAGTTCTGTTATTTTATTTACAACAGCAAGTCTTTTTTTAAATAGAAGTTCAGGGTCACAGTTACCTGCTCGAGCATATGATTTGTAATCATCATCTAAAGATTTTAATTCTAAAAGATTAGATTTATAATCATAGCCACCAAGAGACATCTTTCGAAGAGCTATCATATTAGTAACTCTAGCTTTTTTATCATTTATAGCTACGAAACGCCCAAATTCTTCCATTGAAACATTTTTATTAATATCTTCATATTCATTAAATTCTATCATTAGTTAAACCTCGACTTATATAAATTTCTTTATGTAAGTATAATATTTGTTTTTGTATTTGTAAAACTTAAAATAAATATGATAATAGAAAAAAATTAATTTATTTAACAAAAAAATTAATTTATTTAAAAAAAGAAAAGCATTATGGTATAAAAAAAACTAATATTTTAAAAAAACAAGTGAATGTTGCAAAACTTAAAAATAAATCGTATTATTAGTGAGTTGTTTAAACAACAGGGATATTTAAATAATAAAACAAAGGAGGAGTGCTAAATGGCTAAAAAGGCTATAGCAGAGTTTATAGGGACGTTTGTACTTGTATTCATAGGAACATCTACAGTAGTTTTAGGTGGAGGAATACATGGAGTAGGAATACTTGGCATTGCAGTTGCGTTTGGATTAGCATTAATGGCTATGTGTTATAGTATAGGGACTATATCAGGATGTCATGTAAATCCTGCAGTATCTGTAGCAATGTTTATTAATAGAAGAATTAGTTTCTCAGAACTTATATATTATATAATTTCACAATGTTTAGGTGCTATTGCAGCATCAAGTATATTAGATTTAATATTAAAAGCAGGTAAAATGCCACTTAATAATTTTGGGCAAAATGGGTTTGGTCATTTTACATGGTGGGGAGCAGCTTTAACAGAAGTTGTTTTAACATTTATATTTGTCTTAGTAATCCTAATTTCAACAGGTAAAAAAGGGAATGCAGCATTTGCAGGTTTAGCAATAGGTATTGCATTAATAGCAGTTCATTTAGTTGGGATTCCAGTAACAGGAACATCAGTTAATCCAGCTAGAAGTTTAGGACCGGCATTATTTGCAGGTGGACTAGCATTAAAACAATTATGGGTATTTATATTAGCTCCAGTTATAGGTGGAATTATTGCAGCTATAGTGAGCAAATTTATATTTGATAGTGAGAAATAAAGAAAAAAGGGGCTGTCGCACTAAATAATTAGTGTGGCGGTCTTTTTTTTCAAAAAAATAAATCCCAACTTTAAAAAAAGTCAGGATTTGAGTAAAATATAATTATGCAAAAAACTAATATTTTACAAGAAGATTATACTTTAAA
>JBOGAY010000009.1:0-6016 GCA_051655925.1 Sarcina sp.
TATTCATATTAGGAATAGCAACATTTGCTCTTACATTACAAGTATAATTAAGTCCTGTTTGTGTATATGAATAGTAGTTACTTTCTGTTATTTTAGCATCATAGAATATTTCCATTTTCCAGTTATCCATTTTAACAGAGTTTATAGTTATATCGACCACGAAATTAGTAGGATACTGTGATGTTATAAATGGTAAAACACTTGTCTTATATTTCATAAAGTCAGGGAAGTTTTTTTCATTTACAAAGTGAATACCATAATCTAAAGGTGGCTTTGTATTTTTTTTGATTTGAGGTTTTGTATTTATTGTTTTATGAACCTCTACTGATTTTTTTTGATGAGGTTCGCTTTGTTTTTTCATATATATTAACGTTCCAGCAATACCAGCTAGTATTGCAGTAGTAATTAGCACAATAATTATATTTTTTTTCATTTGTACATCTCCTATAAAATTCTATATCACCATAGAATATTATACTTATATACAAAAATATAAATAGTAGAAAAAGGATTCAAGAATATTACAAAAAATATATTATAAATAATATTAACTAATTTTTAAAAGTAAATTAGATATTCATTTACAGTTTGTTGAATTTTAATTAATTAAATTTTGCTATTATATAGTTAATGAGAACGAAAGAATAAGATTTTAGGGGGATACAAGTGATGAAAATGTTAATTATAGGTGGAACAAGTTTTATGGGAAGTTCAATGACAAAGCAATTAATAGATTGTGGGTATAATATTGATGTTTTAGCTAATAAAAAAGAGGATGTATTTTTTAGTGGATACAATGAGGTTTTATAATGTGATAGAAGTGAGGATGAGGCACTAAAAAATCTTTTAATAAATAGAAGGTATGATTATATAGTAGATATAGATACTGCAATGAAAAAAGATGTAATGAATCTTTTGAATGTATCAAGCAAAAAAAATATTGGAAAATATATTCTTTGTTCAAGTAATGAAGTTTATAATGATTTTACTGCAGGAGTAGAAGGGTATTAATTCAATTGTGTATTAAAATTGTATATGAATAGTAGTTTTATAGAAAATAAGTATAAAAATAATTTTATGCTTATTTTTTTGTATAAATATAAATTTTTTTAGAAAATAATCAAAAAAACTATTTACAATAAGAACAAACAAAGGTATAATTTAACAAAAGACCAAGAAATTTACTTGGAAATTTTTTTACCTTAAGATGTATTTCTATGGGATACAAGTGTTTTTAAAAATATTGGGGAAAATAAAAAGGGGGAATTTAAAATGGCAAAATACATACTTAAAAGAGTATTAATAAGTTTAGTTACAATATGGGCAGTTATAACTGTAACGTTCTTTTTAATAAGACTTATGCCAGGTGGACCATTTGATGGAGAGAAGGTAACACCTGAAGTTAAAGCACAGTTAAATGAAAAATATGGGTTGGACAAGCCTTTATCTGAGCAATACTTCACTTATATGGGGAATCTTGTAAAAGGTGATATGGGAGAATCAATGGTGTTTATTGGTAGAAGTGTAAATGAGAACATTGAGTATTCATTCCCCACATCAGCAAAGCTCGGTGGAGTTTCAGTAGCATTTTCACTTATAGTAGGAGTAGCATTTGGAATTATAGCAGCTCTTAAGGCTGGGAAATGGCCTGATAAATTATGCATGGTACTAGCAACAATAGGAATGACAATACCAAGTTTTGTAATAGGATCGGTATTGATTTATTTCTTAGCAGTAAAGTGGGGAATTCTTCCTGCGATTGGGTTTACAGAACCAGCAAATTATATAATGCCTGTAATGGCTTTATCAGGTAGTGCAACAGCATTTATAACAAGACTTACAAGAACAAGACTTGCAGATGTTTTAAAATCAGATTTTATTAGAACAGCAAAAGCAAAGGGACTTAGTAATAGAGTTATTATAATAAAACATGCTTTAAGAAATTCTCTTATACCAGTTATAACTTATTTAGGACCACTTACAGCAGGGGTATTAACAGGAAGTTTTGTTGTGGAAAAGATGTTTGCAATACCAGGACTTGGAAACGAGTTTGTTTTGTCTGTTGGAAATAGAGATTATACAGCATTGCTTGGTATAACAGTATTTTATTGTACATTAATTATAGTGTGTAATTTAATAGTAGATATTTTATATGGAGTGATAGATCCAAGAATTAAATTAGAGGGGTAGGGGTATAAATGGAAGTTAAAGATGAATTATATGAAGATATAAAATTAGATAAAGATGCCTTTACACCACTTTCAAGTGATGAAAAAAGTGTTGAGGCAGTAATAAGACCTAGTGTAGGTTATTGGAAAGATGCGTGGAGAAGACTTAAAAGTAATAAGCTTGCTCTAGTTTCACTTGTGGCAATTATATTAATTATGTTAGCAGCAATATTTTATCCTATGATATCTCCGTTTGAATATGATGGAAACAATCTTAATCTTACAAATCAAAATCCAAGTAGTCAGCATTTATTTGGTACAGACCAACTTGGAAGAGATATTTTAGTTAGGGTTATGTATGGTGCTAGATATTCACTTATGATAGGAATTTCAGCGGCTGTGATAAATATTATTATTGGAGTTGTTTATGGTGGTATATCTGGGTTTATAGGTGGAAAAGTTGATACTTTTATGATGAGAATAGTTGATGTATTATATTCAATTCCACTTACAATTTACGTTATTATCTTTATGGCAGTGTTTTCAAGACCGGGAGAAGATAGTGGAAGTGGTATAGGAACTATAGTTCTTGCACTTTGTATTTCTTATTGGATTAACATGGCAAGAATAGTTAGAGGGGAAGTATTGCAACTTAAACAACAAGAATTTGTACTTGCAGCTAAGGCTCTTGGTGCATCTAAAATAAGAATATTATTTAGACATCTTATTCCTAACTGCATAGGTTCAATAATTGTAACAATGACACTTTTAATTCCACAAGCGATATTTACAGAGGCATTTCTTGCATTTATAGGACTTGGAATAAATCCACCTCTTGCATCACTTGGGACGCTTGCAAATGAAGCACAAAATGTTATTGGGTTATATCCATATCAATTACTATTCCCATCACTTATGATATGTGCAATCATACTTGCATTTAACTTATTTGGGGATGGACTTACAGAGGCTTTAGACCCTAAAAATAGAGTTTAGGAGGATGTTATGGAAAAATTATTAGAAGTTAAAAATTTAAAAACTCACTTTGAAACTCATGTTGGGAATGTACAAGCTGTAAGAGGTGTGAGCTTTGACCTTGAATATGGTGAAGCTATAGGAGTTGTTGGTGAGTCAGGTTCAGGGAAATCTGTAACTATGATGTCAGTTTTAAAACTTTTAACAGCAAATGGAAAAGTAAGTGACGGGCAGGTTATATTTAAAGGAAAAGATATAAAAAATTATACTGAAAAAGAGATGGAAGCAATAAGGGGAAAAGAAATATCTATGATATTCCAAGATCCTATGACATCACTTAATCCAGTTTTATCAATAGGGGATCAGCTTACAGAGCATCTTATAAAACATGAAAAAATGAGTAAAAAAGAAGCAGTAGATAAAGCTATAAATATGTTAGAGCTTGTTGGGATTCCAAGTCCTAAGAAGAGGATAAAGCAGTATCCACATGAATTTTCTGGTGGAATGAGACAAAGAGTTATGATAGCTATGAGTCTTATATGTAATCCAAAACTTATAGTAGCAGATGAGCCAACAACAGCTCTTGATGTTACTATCCAAGCTCAAATATTAGATCTTATGAAATCATTGAAAGATAAGTTTAATACATCAATTATACTAATTACTCATGATTTAGGGGTAGTAGCAGATCTTTGTACAAGAGTAAATGTAATGTATGGTGGAGTAGTTATAGAAAAAGGAACAACAGAAGAAATTTTCTATAACGGAAGACATCCATATACTTGGGGGCTTTTACGAAGTGTTCCTAATCCGAAAGAAACTACAAAGGAAAAATTAAAGCCAATAGATGGACAGCCACCAGATTTATTAAAACCTCCAGTAGGGTGTCCATTTACAGCAAGATGTGATTATGCAATGAAAATTTGTAAGGAAAAAATGCCACCTTGTTTTAAATTAAGTGAAACTCAAGAAACTGCTTGTTGGTTATGTCATAAAGATGCACCAAAAGTTGAAGGCTTTGTAATTAAGGAGGGAATGAATAATGAGTAATGATGTTATGGTAAAAGAGGATGTTGTTTTAGAAGTTAAAAATTTAAAAAAATTCTTCCCTGTTAAAAAAGGTATGTTTGCACCTAAAAGTTTTGTTAAGGCAGTAGATGATATATCATTTACTATAAAAAGAGGTGAAACATTAGGGCTTGTAGGAGAATCAGGATGTGGAAAAACTACAACAGGAAGAACAATATTAAAGTTATATGAGCCAACAAGTGGAAATATAATATTTAATGGAGAGGATATAACAAGTTTATCTGAAAAGCAAATGGTTCCACTTAGAAGAAAAATGCAAATGATATTTCAAGATCCATATGCATCACTTAATCCAAGAATGACAGTTGGGGATATTGTTGGAGAATCAATTGATATACATGGACTTTATAAAGATAAAGAAAGAGAAGAGCGAATAAAAAGTCTTCTTTTAAAGGTTGGGCTTAGTGGTGATGCCATTAACAGATATCCGCATGAATTTTCAGGGGGGCAAAGACAAAGAATTGGAATAGCAAGAGCTCTTGCTGTTGAGCCAGATTTAATAATCTGTGATGAGCCAATTTCAGCACTTGATGTTTCTATTCAAGCACAGGTTATAAATATGCTTGAAGAACTTCAAGAAGAGCTTGGACTTACTTATTTATTTATAGCACATGACCTTTGTATGGTTAAACATATATCAACTCATATAGGAGTAATGTATCTTGGAAATATGGTTGAAAAGGGGCCAAGTGATGATGTTTATACAAAACCTAAGCATCCATATACACAGGCACTTTTATCAGCAGTTCCAATACCAGATCCTAAAATTGCAAAAAGTAATAAAAGGATTGTGTTAGAAGGTGATATTCCATCACCTATAGATCCACCAGCAGGGTGTAGGTTTGCAGGAAGATGTAATAAAGTTATAGATATATGTAAAAAAGAGTGTCCAAAGCTTAAGGAAGTTGAAGAAGGACATTTTGTAGCATGTCATTTATTTGAATAATTAAAATTTAGGGTGAAAAGAAATTCGGTATTAAGTTGCGTCTAGCAATATAATATAAATTTAATTAAGGGGGCAAAATTTATGAAATTAACAAAACTTAAAAAGTTTTGTGCAGTTGCTATGGCAGTAGCAATTAGTACAAGTACACTTGTTGCTTGTGGTGGAGATTCATCTACATCAGCAAGTGGAGAGGTAGAGCAAAAAATAGTTTATAATATGGGGGCAGATCCTAAAACTCTTGATCCTGCATTAAATCAAGAGAGTCAAGCGGGGTCAGTTATAGCAAATGCATTTGAGGGACTTATGAAAATAGGTGCTGATGAGAAACCAACTTATGGGGTGGCAAAGGAGCATACTTTATCTGAAGATGGTCTTGTGTACACATTTAAGTTAAGAGAAGAAGCAAAATGGTCAGATGGAAGTAGCGTTACAGCTGATGATTTTGATTATGCATGGAAAAGAGCTTTAAATCCAGATACAGCTGCAACATATGCATACCAACTTTATTATATTAAAGGTGCAGAGGCATACAACAAAAAAGAAGGAAAAGTTGAAGATTTAGGAATCAAAGTTGTAGATGATTATACTTTAGAAGTAACTTTAGAAAATCCTACACCATACTTTGTAGAGCTTTTAGCATTTCCAACATACTATCCTGTTAAAAAGGATATTGTTGAAGCTAATAAAGCTTGGGCTACAAAACCAGAGACTTATATTTCAAATGGACCATTCAAAATGGTAGAATTCAATCAAAAACAATCATTAGTATTTAAGAAAAATGAACATTACTGGAATAAAGATAAAATTAAACTTGAAACTTTAGATGTTAGAATGGTAG
>JBOGAY010000010.1:0-6790 GCA_051655925.1 Sarcina sp.
AAGTTCCCAGCTTTGCCTCTATTGTAATAGTCTTTCCCACGACTATAAATTGTATATCCAACTTCATTTTCTAGTCTTTTCAAAAAATCCAATTGTACCCTCCAACTTTTTCCTTTATTTTATATTATATCGTGAACTACCACCGCCCTAATAGGAGCGGGTCTTCGTGGGAAGTATCTGACTCATGTCAGATATATTAATCACGCTCTGTGGGTAGTTCCTACCCTGTTATATGTTTTAATAGGCTAGTAGCTCTCTACCAACCTCACGAATATTTATACTTGCGTTTAAGTCTCTATCTATCTCTGAGTTACATTCATTGCATTTGTAAACTCTTGAAGATAGTGGCAGTTCAGTTTTTACTGAACCACAAAATGAACAAGTTTTTGACGATGGAAACCACTTGTCAATTTTAATTACTTGTTTTCCTAAAAACATTGATTTGTATTGGAGCATAGTTGTAAATATTCCCCAGCCGTTATCAGCGACAGATTTACCAAAATTCAACGCTTGACTCATGCCTTTCATGTTAAGGTCTTCAAGTATTATCGCGTTATACTTAGTTACAAGTTCAGTTGATAATTTGTGTAAAAAATCTTTTCTACTGTTTTTGATAAGGTTATGAATTTTAGCAACTTTTAATTTTGCTTTATACCAATTTTGGGAGAACTTAACTTTTCTTGATAATTCTCTTTGAGCTTTAACGAGTTTAGTTTCTAACTTTCTAAAAAATCTAGGATAGTCAGCCCTTTGGTTATCGGAGCTAACAAAAAGTTCAGACATAGCAAAATCAAGCCCAACAATATTATTATCGCTGCGCACTTCTTTAATATCCTTTTCAAATTCAGTTAGTAAAGAAACGTAGTAAGCACCGTTAGGCTCTTGGCTAATGGTAGCTGATTTAATTACATAATTTTGAGGTATCTGTCTATGAAGTTTAATTTTAACTAAACCTAGCTTTGGAAGTTTCAGAAAATTTCCTTCAACTCTAATATTATTACTTGTAGATACTGTATTGTACGATTTTCTAGTTGACCTTTTAGATTTGAACTTAGGAAAGCTAGTTCTCTTTTGAAAGAAATTCTTATATGCAGTTTCTAAATTTTTAAGTGCTTGCTGTAATGCGATTGAATCAACCTCTTTCAAGAATGGTAGTTCAAGTTTAAGTAGGGGGAGCTCTTTAGCTTGGGTATTGTAAGTTACAGATTTTTTCTCTGTCTCATA
This sequence comes from Sarcina sp., assembly GCA_051655925.1. GTDB lineage: Bacteria > Bacillota > Clostridia > Clostridiales > Clostridiaceae > Sarcina. The sequence continues at coordinate 1,225 of JBOGAY010000010.1, forward strand.
CAATTCTTTTCTTTGACCCAAAAATCTATTATACACAAGTCTAGTGCAACCAAAAGTTGCATTAATTGTATTAGCTTGAGTTTCATTGGGGTAGATTCTATATTTAAAAGCTAAGTTATATGTCTTCATAGTTTTCACCTCCTTAAATTAAAAATTTACATGGTTTGATTATACCATATTTTAGGAAAAAACAATAGAAACTGTCGAGCTATGCATTCGATTAAAGGAACTAAAAACTAAAAAGATTGCCCTGATTCATCCTCTCCCTAATAGAGGAAGAGGTTTTCTCAGGGCGTTTTGATAAAATCTTTCTTTCAAAAATTATAAAAAAACCAGACAACAAATTGTCTGGCCTTTTTAGTTTGAGAATCATTTTTAGTCAGGGGCATATTCTCTCACTTTTTATGTAAATTCATTTGGTGTACTCTATTTTGTAATTTTAACACCATGTTCTCCTCCAAATAAGCTTTAATCTATCATCTCCATAAACTCCTCTTTTAACAAGAATATTAAAATTTTTAATTAAATCTTTATTTAATTTTTCCTCTTCAATATTAACAATCATAAATTTGTTTTTTTTAAATAATTTAATCATAGAATCCTCTGAATAAGGTAAATTATTTTTTTTATTCAAACTAGGAACTCTTGAACAAGCGTAGATACCATATATTTTCTCGTAAAAACCTTTATCAATCTCTTTAAAAATCCCTCTCATTAAAAAACTTTCACCACTAAATGTTTTGCTTCCAAGAGTTGCTAGAAATAGAGCGTTCCCATCTTTCTTATGAGTTTTACAAACACCATTTTCTGTTATTAATTCCCATCTTTTTTTAGTAATTATATCTCTTGCATTTAGTCTTATAAAATATGCATAAGCTACAATCTCTCCATTTTGCTCTCCCACCCAGTACCCTTCAGAATGAATCTTATACCAACTTTCTAATATCTCTTTACTTAACTCATTCTTTGAAATACTTTCTATTTTAGAAAGTTCCTCTAACTCTTTTTCTGTTAACTCTTTTTTTCCAAAAAGATTTCTAATTTTCATAATACCTCCTTTCTCCAAAATATATGATAACTAAATCATAACTTTTTTATTTCGTATTTGTATCCTGTTTTTTAAATTTTTAATAAATTTTTTAAGATATAAATGCGACACAAAAATGTTAAACTATAAAATACAACATTAGAGGAGGAGATATTTATGATATTAATTGTAGAAGATTCTTTAGTTATTAGAAAATTAATTGTAGAGGTATTAGCAGAAAAAAATATACCTTCAATGGAAGCAATTAATGGCGACCAAGCTTTAAAACTTATGAAAAAAAACACTTTTGATTTAGTTATTGTTGATATAATGATGCCTAAAATAAACGGATTAGAATTAACTAAAATAATCAGAGAGTTTTCAAATGTTCCTATTATATTTTTAACTGCTCTTTCTGATGAAAAAAATCAAGTACAAGCATATAATTCAGGAGCTGATGCATATATAACCAAACCTTTTTCTCCTCATATTCTTCTTTCCATTGTTGGAAGATTTTTTGAAAAAAAAGAGGATATTAAAACTATCGGTAACTTAGAAATTTTTTTTAAAAGTAAAAAGGTTCTTTTAAATAAAAAAGAGATTACTCTTCCTACCAAAGAAAGGGATATACTCTTTTACTTAGCTGAACATATGGGAGTTGTTAAAACAAGAGACCAAATTTTAAGTGCTGTGTGGGGTTATGACTATTTTGGAGATGATAGATCTGTAGATAAACATATTTCAAGATTACGAATTTTTTTAGAAGAAGGTGGAGCTTATATAAAAACAATAAAAAAAATCGGATATAAATTTGAAATTTAAGGAGAAAAGATGAAACTTAAACCCAAACTAATAATAATTTTATCAAGCATATTCTTTCTAACATTACTTTTAGATTTCTATTTAGGAAATTTATATTTCGAAAAATATTTTAGATTTGCCAAAATTAAATCTTTAGAAAAAATAGATTTTATTTCTAATGGCAAATTAAATTCTGATAAATTAACAGAATATAAATTTTCTAAAAGTGCTGATGTTATTTTACTTAATAAATACACAAATAAATTTATCAAACAAAGTGATTTTACATATTTTATTTTAAAAAATAAACAGCAAAAAAATATTGTTTTTTTAAGCCCTTATATTAACAAAGTATTTTTACAAAATAAATTTTCTTTAAATAAAAACGAAAAAGTAATAGTGAAAGCCATTAAAATTTTTAATAACTATTTAATGGCTTATGAAATTGAAAAAAAAGATGAAACAATAAAAGATTTTGATATTAATCTCAATAAAAGTAAAATAGTTACTCTTTCTGGTGAAGTTTACACAACACCAAATAAAGGATTAGAAACAGCCAATGAGTTTTTAGAACTATACCCTTATTTAGATTTAACAGCTGTTCAAAATAGATCTATCGAGTTAAAAGATAAAAGAAAATTTCAGTTAATAACAACAGATATTGATAGATTTAAAGTTTTAATATTTTATAAATTTAAACCAGTTAACGAGATATTTCCTATGTTAAAACTCTATTTTTCAATGAAAATAGGACTTCTTATTTTAGTAACTGTTTTTCTAGGATTTTTAATTGAAAAACTTATTATTAAACCTATTATCTCCCTTGCAAATAATACTAATAAAATAGGAAGTTTAAATCACAATTTCTCTTTAAACTATTCATCTAATGATGAAATTGGGTATCTTTATAAAAATATCAAAAGAATGACTGAGAAATTAGAAAATATAATTTACTTTTATAAAAAAGAAAATCAAGATAATATAAAATCTAAATTAGAGTTTGAAAATGAATTAAAGCTCTTTATGCATGAGATAAAAACTCCTCTATCTGCTATAATTGGCTTTACTGATCTTTTTTTAGAAAAAAATGAATCTGAAAATATAAAAATAGTTAACGAAGAGGGGAAACGTCTTTTGCGGTTAGCAAATGAACTTATTCATAAAAAAAATGTTACAAATCAAATTGTTTTAAACAAAGAGGGTTTTGATATTACAGAATTAACTGACCTTATTTTAAAAATCTATGAAAATGAACTACAAAACTTAAATGTTGTATTTCTCTCACCAAGTATTTTTGTAAATGCAGATAAAGAAAAAATAAAACAAGTTATCATAAATTTATTGTCAAATGCTATAGAACATGCCAACTCTTTAATAAAAATAGATATTGAAGAAGATATCGAAGGAAAAATTAAATTTACAATTGAAAATGATGGAGAAAAATTAAGTAATAAAAATTTAAATAATATCTGGAAAAAATACTATTCAACTAAGAGTAATCACGGAAGAGGGTTAGGACTATATATAACTTCAGAAATTATTAAATTGCATGAAAATACGTATGGAGTGGATTTAACTGAAAATGGAATAGCCTTTTACTTTTATCTTGATAAAAATGAATAAAATACCCCCCCACTTCTTTTTTAAGAAATGGGGGATATTTTCAATATTTAAATACTCTAATTTATTGGAATTTCAGGCTCACTAACTGGAACTGCCTCTTCAGTAGTGATGGGTGTTTTTATTGATTCTTCAGCCTGAGATTTTAAAATAGGCTGATCCTCTGGACTTACATTTAAATCATCACTTCCAGTTCCTGATTCATTACATGCTACAAATAGACACATTAAAAAAAATCCAAATCCTATTTTTAAAATTTTACTTTTCATACCTATCCTTTCTTTAAATGATGCTACAATAACAAGTTGTATATTTTGTTAGCACTTTATAGTCCATAGATTCTCTGTAAAGCTGTAATTTCTCTTTTAAAAATTCATCACATAAAATACAGCCTTTTGGAACATCAATAGAGCTAAATATTTCGTTAAAAATCCCTAATCTTATAGGTATATTTTTATACCTTTCATTAGCTTCTATTAAAAGTTTATTCACAGTCCAAATATTTAGTGGTGTATATTGGCCTACTTTGTAAAGCTCGTATGCTTTTGTGTTGTACATAATACATCCTGATTTCAGCTCAACAAATGAAACTCCTTTCTCTACAACAAATTCTAAACTTTTTAAAACATCTTCATAAGCTTTTTTATCTGAAATATTTTTTATAGGGGGCTTTATAAAAATATACACCAAAGCTTTTACATTTTCATTTTTTAAAATATGCATAGCAAGTTCAAAGTTATTATTACTAATGCCTTTACTCAGTACTTCATTTCTTATTTTTTCACTGTAAGTTTCTAATCCTATTGCTACTACTAAATTTTTAGCTTGTAACAGAAATTTTAATCTTTGGATATTCTCCCTTGTTATAAATTCAGGTCTGCTTTCTATATAAATATCTCTTACTGTACCTTGTGCACCAATAAAACTTAAAATTTCATTTTGAACTTCATCTTTAATTTCAAAAAATGATCCACCTACATAAAAAAATACTCGTTTAATATTGACATCTAAATATTTTTTATATTCAACTTTAACTATTTCAACTAAATCACAATAATATTTTCTAGTAATTTCATTTATAATATCTTGAAAACCACAATGGTAACAACCACCTAAAGTTCTAGCCCAAAAACAACCTACAGGCAGGAAAAAAACTAGTTCGTTTTCAACTTCATTATTTTCATAATTTCCAACTTTCCTAATATAACTTAGCTCTATTTCTCTTCCTTTCAATATATCTTCTTTTTTCTCTTCTTTACTCATAGTTCTTAACTCCTAAAACTACATGTTAAATTTATATCCTAAGGATAAGGTAACTCTAGAGTAATCTAAATTTTCTTTTTTTCCATTCTCAGGTTCTACCTTTGCAAAATTTACTTGATACATAACATCTGTAAAGAAGTTTTCATATTCAACTCCCGCTCCTGCTCCAACGTATGCACCATCTTTAACTTTATTTTTTGCTGTTTCTTTCAAATTAAAAGCATATCCTAGATTTCCCTTTAAATATGGAGTCCATTGACTGTCTAAATTAAAATCATATTTAAAAGTCATATAAACCGGAACAGAATCATACTTTCCAATAGAAGTATCTTTATTTTTAGGATTTATTTGATACCCTGTTCCAACACCCGCTTCAAAAGAATCAGTTACATCTTTAGTCATTTCAACTGCAAAAAGATAACCTAAATCTTTAGTTTTACCCTTAGAGTACTTTGAATATGCATCTCCTCCAAATCTTAAATATAGATTAGTTGAACTCTCTTCATCTTTAACCTCTATTACATCAGAAGTTGTCGTTGCCTCCTCCTCTTCAATTAAAAAATCATCTAAAATAACTTTCTCTTCATTTACCACCTCTTTTTTTACCTCTGGCACAGATGTTGGTACCTCTTTTCCCAAAGAACACATTGCCAACAAACTGGCAAAAGATAGAATTAAACTTTTTCTCAATTAGCATCCCTCCACATGACATATTTTAAATCTTTAGTAACCTTCTAAATCCTAGTGTGGACATCATAACCTTTTTTTTTCGTATTTATATCCTATTTTGTAATTTTTTTAATGAAAAAGTTAAAAAGGAATAATAAGTTAAAAAAGTAAATAGACTTATAATAA
>JBOGAY010000011.1:0-4774 GCA_051655925.1 Sarcina sp.
AAAGAAGAATATAGAGCTGAAAAAGAAGCTTTAAAGGAAGATATAAAAAAAGTAAAAGAAGAATATAAAACAGAGAAGCATAATACAGAAGATAAAGAACAAATAAAAGAAGATAAAGAAGCTTATAAAGCTCACAAAAAAGAAGACAAAGAGCAAATAAAAGAAGATAAAGCACACGAAAAAGAAGAAAAAAAAGAATTCAAAGAAGAATATAAAGCTGCAAAAGAAAAAGATAAAGAACAATATAAATAATATAATTTAATATTAAAATAGCTAAGTTCAGTTTAAGACTGGGTTTAGCTATTTTTATTTTTACAAAAAATTTCTTAATATTGAAAATAAAAAAAGGATTTTAGAGAGAAATGTAGAATTAATATATATTAAGGGTTTTATTGTGAAAAAATGAAATTAAAGTAGTAATTTGCTAGTATGGTTATAATAAGGAGGATTTATGACTAAAACTTTTGTTGAAAGAATTTTAGAGGAACGAAAAAAAGAATTTTATAGTGAATCTTATTATAAACCAGAGGGGTGGAATGAGGCTTTAAGACTTCTTAAAAGTTTAGGATTTAGCACTACAGGTGATAATGATATAGAGAAACTTTTGAGGCTTAATAATAGAATAAGAAGAAGATATAGTTGCTATGGAAATTCAAAAAAGGCGAAGATATATTTTTTTTCTATAAAAATAATAGAAACAGAACTTAGAAGATTATCAAAAGAGGCTAGTAAAAATTTATTAGCATCACCAAAGTAGATTTAAAACAAGCAGTTTAATAAAGTTGCTTGTTTTTTTAATCTAATTTTAATCTTTCTTATATAATAGATTAATTTAAGTGGCATAGTATATAAGCATAGAGATTGAGATTAAATTATTTGGAGGTTTTAGTTATGGAACAAAATAAAGGAAATGAAGTCGCAATTATTGAGGTAAAAGATTATAAGGATGAAAATAGCGAGAGCTTTAAAGGAATTGGAGAAATCATTGGAAGAATTTTTAGATTTATCGGAAAAATCATAAAAAAGGGAAATACAATGTACTTAGAGGTGAAAAAAGATGGTGAGAAAACAATTAGAATTTCATTAACTTTATCAGTAATTTTCTTGGTATTTTTATCAGTACCTACTATAATATTATTAGTGACTGGATTATTTATGGGATATAAATATTCTGTATCAAGCAAAGATATGAATTGTGCAGGAGTTAATAGCATGTTTGATGAAATATCAAAGTCAGCAGATACTATAAAAAAAGATTTTAAAGAAGGATTTAATAAATAAGATATAGAATTTATAAAGAGGTTTTGAAGTATAGTGCATCAAAATCTCTTTCTTAATGATTAAGACTAAAAGGAGTAAAACATGGATAAGGAAAAACTTATATTAGAACTCATAGAAAAGACGAGTATAAGTTATGAGGAAGCTAGAGAAGCATTAGAAAATACAGATTGGGATATTTTAGAGGCAATAGTTTATTTAGAGAAAATAAGGCGAATTAGTGGAAGTGGAAATGGAGAGTTTTATACAAATAAATATTATAAAAGTTATGAGGCTAGTAATAATATTTTAAATTTAAATAAAGATGAAGAAAATCAAGAGAAATTTAAAAGTTCTAAAAAGAATGAGCGTGAGGGTAATAAGTTTTTTGAGTGGATTTGCAATATAATAGATATCGGGAATAATACATGGATAGAATTTTCAAAGGATAAAAATGAAATTTTAAAAATTCCTATAACGGTCCTAGTGGTTCTTACTTTCTTTATGTTTGGAACTATGATTCCATTAGTAATTATTGCTTTATTTTTAGGTGTAGAAGCAAAAGTAAGCTCACAAAAATTAAATGTTGAAGAAACTAATAAATATTTAAGTAAATTATCTGAGGAAATAAGAAATGTAAAAGAAAAATTTAAAAAGGAGTTTAAAAAGCATGACTAAGATTTTAATTGTTGAAGATGAAGAAAAGTTAGCAAGATTTGTGGAACTTGAACTTACATATGAGGGGTATGAAGTAGTAAAAGCTAATAATGGTAGAGAAGGTCTTGAAATAGCTGAAAAGGGAAATATTGATCTTATAATTCTTGATGTAATGTTACCAGAGCTAAATGGATTTGAAGTTTTAAGAAGGCTTAGAAGAACTTTAGAAACTCCAGTTATAATGCTTACAGCTAGAGATGCTATCATGGATAAGGTTGCAGGCCTTGATGCAGGGGCTGATGATTATGTAACTAAGCCTTTTGCAATAGAGGAACTTCTTGCAAGAATAAGAACAGCTTTAAAGAAAAGAAGTAAAAACACAGAAGTAAAAGATGATATTTTAAAATGTGGAATGCTTTGCTTAGATAAGCTTAGACATAAAGTTACTTATAATAATGAGGAAATTGAGCTTACTAATAGAGAGTTCATGTTACTTCAAATTCTTTTAGAAAATAAAAATATAGTTTTAACAAGAGATATTTTGATTGAAAAAGTTTGTGGATATGATTATATTGGTGAAACTAATGTAATAGATGTTTATGTAAGATTTTTAAGAGCTAAAATAGATAATATTTTTAATGCAAAAATAATTACTACTGTACGTGGTGTAGGATATGTGATAAAAGATGAATAAGAAAAAAGAAAAAAAGTTTAAAAATGTGAAGTCCATTGCTATAAAAATTAATGCAAGGCAGGTTAATAATATGTTTTGGAGTTTTTTAGTTTTAAATATATTAGGACTTATTATAGTTGGAGTGCTATGGTGTGCAGTTGCTGAAAAAAGTTTTTATGGAAGTGTTGTAGAAAATGCAAATAGATCACTATCAATTTATCCTTTTGAAACAGCTAAGTATACAGTAATATGGCAAGATGGAAAAACAATGGTGAAAAGTGCCACGCAGTTTATATACACAGTTGGGTATGGAATGATTGGCGTTTTAATTATAGAAGGATTATTGCTTTTAGATCAAATGCTTTTTGGAACAAGGAAGGTTAGAAAATCTTTAAAACCTTTAGAAGAAATGACACAGATGGCAGAGAAACTTAGTAATTTAGCATTTGATGAAGAGAAGTTTCAAAACATTGAAGATGCAATATCAAAAATTAGTCCAACAGAGAGTAATCAAAGACTGAATATAGGAGATAATGAGCTTCAAGGGCTTGAAAATGCAATAAATACTTTACTTGATAGAATGAGAGAGTCGTATAGGCAGCAAGCAAGATTTGTATCAGATGCATCTCATGAACTTAGAACACCGATATCTGTAATTCAAGGATATGCTAATATGCTTGATAGATGGGGAAAGAAAGATGAGGCTGTTTTAGATGAATCTATTGCGGCCATAAAATCGGAATCGGAAAGTATGAAAGTTTTAGTAGAACAGCTTTTATTTTTAGCTAGAGGAATAAATGGAAAAACTGAAGTTATAAAAGAAGAGTTTTCATTAAATAAAATGATAAATGAAGTTTTTGAAGAATCTAAAATGATAGATGATACACATGTTTATGAGTTTATAGATAATGAGGATATATTAATTTTAGGTGATAGGAAACTTTTAAAACAGACAGCTAGAATTTTAGTTGAAAATGCAATAAAGTATACTGAGAAAAATGGAAGAGTTATTTTTAAGGTTGGCAAAACCGAAAATAATGAAAACTATTTTGTTATAGAAGATAATGGAATTGGAATAGATGAAAAAGATGTACCACATATATTTGAGAGATTTTTTAGAGCGGATAGTGCAAGAGTTAGAAAAGATGGAGGGACAGGACTTGGGCTTTCAATTGCAAAGTGGATAGTCGATAGTCATAATGGATACTTTGGCGTTTTAAGTAGAAAAGGGATTGGTACAAGAATTACAGTTTTTTTAAAATAATAAAAAAGATAAAGCACTATGGTAGGTGTGATGTATTTTCACTTACTTATAGTGCTTGTTTTGTAATCTTTAAAAGTTGCATGTACCAACTAAAAAGAGTATACTAAAAAACATCTAAACGAAAGAGGAATTTTTATGAGTAAAGTTAAAATATCAAGAAAAGAAATGTTGGAAAAAATGGAAATTTCTAAGGCTGTTTTAAAAATAAGTACTCCTTCAGCTATTTCATCACTTGCTAATGTTATTTACAATATAATAGATACCATTTTTATAGGAAGGTATGTTGGAGCAATTGGAATTGCAGCAGTTTCAATATATCTTCCTATTCAAATGATAATTTCATCAATAGCATTGCTTTTTGCAGCGGGGATAGCTTCTTTTATTTCACGAGAACTTGGAAAGAAAAATTATGAAGAAAGTGAAAAGTCTATTGGAACTTTAATAGCTTTTGTAGGAACTTGTGTTATTTTATTATTAATAGTAGGTTTTTCATTTACAAAAGATATTGTAGAAATTTTTGGTGCTAAAACCAATGTTATATCAGATGCAACTATATATGCAAAAATGATGTTTATTGGAATTTTATTTAACCCGTTTTGTATTGCATCAAACAATGTTATGAGAGCACAAGGGGATACGCATCATTCAATGAGAGGTGTTATGATTAGTATAGTATCAAATATACTTTTAGATATACTTTTTATAGTGATTTTAAGGTGGGGAGTTTTAGGAGCAGGTCTTGCAACTACAATTTCAAAATTTATAAACTTTTTATATGTATTGTATTATTTTAAATTTAAATCATTTTTAAAAATTAAAATTAAATATATAAGATATAATTTTACACTCTTGAGAAAAGCAATACCTATAGGATTTTCAACTTTTGCTAATCAGTTTACAGGTAGTATAGCAATTATGCTTTT
>JBOGAY010000012.1:0-30169 GCA_051655925.1 Sarcina sp.
GCTCCACTTATTCAATTTATCTCTTCCTGCATGATTCTGTCCAGAGAGAATTGAAGATGAGACAAGAAAAAGATCAGTGTGTAATGTAAACTATAAAAGAGTTTAATCCAGAACTTGTTTGTATTACAGAAGAAAAAGCATTTGAAAAATTAAGTTCTATTATTGCAGATGAAAACATAAATACTAGAATAGTTTATGGAATGGAAGGGCTTATTGAAGTAGCAACATATAATGAGGTTGACATAGTAGTAACTTCTGTAGTTGGTATGATAGGGCTTAGACCTACAATAGAAGCTATAAAAGCTAAAAAAAATATAGCACTTGCTAACAAAGAGACTTTAGTTGTAGCGGGTGAACTTATCATGAAGCTTGCTAAAGAAAATGGAATTAAAATACTTCCGGTGGATTCAGAGCATAGTGCAATATTCCAATCATTACAAGGTAATGAGCATAATAAAATAGAAAAAATACTTTTAACAGCATCAGGAGGGCCTTTTAGAGGGTATACTAAAGAAATGTTAAAAGAAGTTACTGTTGAAAGGGCTTTAAAGCATCCTAAGTGGAATATGGGACAAAAGATATCTATTGACTCATCAACTCTTATGAATAAAGGACTTGAAGTTATAGAAGCACACTTTTTATTTGATTGTCCTTATGAAGATATAGAGGTGGTTGTTCATCCAGAGTCAATAATACATTCAATGGTTGAATATACAGATGGTGCTGTGATTGCACAACTTGGTGTGCCAGATATGAAATTACCAATTCAATATGCATTAAATTATCCAAAAAGAGAAGGGAATATAGGTGGAAGACTTGATTTTAAATCAATATCTAGTCTGAATTTTGAGGTTCCTAATATGGAAGTATTCTCATGTCTAAAATATGCATTTGAAGCAGGAAAAGTTGGGGGACTTATGCCAGCTATCTTAAATGGAGCTAATGAGGCAGCAGTAGATTTATTCTTAAATAAAAAAGTTGAATATCTTGATATCGAAAGAATAATTAAAGAGTGTATGAAGAAATTTAATTATAAAGAAGAGGTAACTCTTGAAAATGTAATAGCAAAAGATAAAGAAGTAAGAGATTATATATATACTAGCTATGGAATTTAAATAGGTGAATTTTAGGAGGGGTAATTTAGTGAGTATTATTTTTGCTATATTAGCATTTGGGCTAATTATACTAATACATGAACTTGGACATTTTGTGGCAGCAAAACTAGGAGGAGTTAAGGTTTTAGAATTTTCTATTGGAATGGGACCAAAACTTTTTAGTATAAACAAGGGAGATACTGATTATAGTATCAGAGCACTACCTATAGGTGGATTTGTGCAGATGCATGGAGAATCAGAAGAAGATGAGGAGGTTGATTTAAATGATAAAACAGCTTTGTCAAATAAATCACCACTTATAAGATTTATAGTTTTTTTTGCAGGAGCATTTATGAACCTTGTTTTAGCGGTTTTTATATTTAGTGCTATAACAATGAACTTTGGATATAAAACTAATCTTATTGATGATGTAATAGAAGGTACACCAGCATATGAAGCTGGAATTAGAAAAGGTGATGTATTAGTTGGATTAAATGGTAAAAAAATTATGACACCAGATGATCTTAGTATGGGACTTGCAATGGAAAAAGGTGCAAGTGTAGAATTGCAATATGAAAATAAAGGACAAATTAAGACTACACAAATAAAACCAATAATGAACGAAAGTGGAATGTATATAATAGGTGTTAATAATCATAAAGTAACAAATCCTGGAGTGTTTGAAAGTATAAAACAAGGTTCGAGAGAACTTATAGGAATGATAGGGCAAACATTTACAAGTTTTAAAATGCTTATAACAGGAGGGGTTAATTTCAAAACAGATGTGGGTGGACCAGTAACTATAATAAAAATGACTAGTGAGGCTGCTAAGATGGGAATATGGAATCTTATGAATCTTACAGCATTTTTAAGTGTGCAAATAGGTATATTTAATCTCATACCATTTCCAGCACTTGATGGTGGACATATATTTGCTGTGTTGATAGAAGCAGTTACAAGAAAGAAAATACCAACAAAAGTTATGAATACAATAAACACTATTGGATTTATGCTTCTTATGGCTTTTATGGCTATAGTTGTATTAAAGGATATTATATTCCCTGTTAATATATAAGAGGTGCAAAAATGAAGACAGAAAATATTATTTTAAATAAAAATGAAGAAGATTTTGCTTTTGAAAGAAGAAAGACTAGACAAGTGAAAGTTGGAGATGTATTAGTTGGTGGAGATGCTAGAGTAAGCGTTCAATCTATGACAAATACAGATACAAGAGATGTAGAGGCAACTGTTGCACAAATTGAAGCTCTTCAAAATGCAGGTTGTGATATTGTAAGATGTACGGTTCCAGATATGGAAGCAGCAGAAGCGATAAAAGAAATCATTAAAAGAGTTACTATACCTGTAGTTGCAGATATACACTTTGATTATAGACTTGCACTTAAATGTGCTGAGTATGGAATATCAGCAATTAGAATTAATCCTGGTAATATAGGAAGTAGAGATAGAGTAGAAGCTGTTGTTAAAGCCTGTAAAGAGAAAAATATTCCTATTAGAATAGGTGTTAATTCAGGTTCACTTTCAAAAGCACAGCTTGATAAATATGGAAAAGTTTGTGCAGAGGCTTTAGTAGAAAGTGCTTTAGAACATGTTCAAATATTAGAAGAATTAGATTTTAGAGATATAGTAATATCCATTAAATCTTCAAATGTTAAAACAATGATAGAAAGTTATAGACTTGCATCTACTAAAGTTGAGTATCCTCTTCATCTTGGAGTTACAGAAGCAGGAACTATTTGGCGAGGTACAATTAAATCTTCGGTAGGAATAGGAACTTTACTTGCAGAGGGAATTGGTGATACTATAAGAATATCTTTAACAGGAGACCCAGTTGAAGAAATTAAAGTTGGTAGAGAGATAATTAAAAATTTTGGTCATTTAAATGAAGGAATTGAATTTGTTTCATGTCCTACATGTGGAAGAACAGAGATAGATCTTATATCAATAGCAAACGAGGTTGAATCACAACTATCAGAATCTAAAAAAAATATAAAAGTTGCTATTATGGGATGTGTTGTTAACGGACCAGGAGAAGCAAGGGATGCAGATATTGGAATAGCCGGAGGCAAAGGTTATGGACTTATCTTTAAAAAAGGTGAGGTAGTTAAGAAAGTCAGGGAAGATGAATTAGTTTCTGAGCTATTAAGAATAATAGAAGAAGAATTATAAAATAAATTATAAAGGGGCTCTAAGGGGCTCTTTTATTTTCTTTTAGAAAGGGGATGTTAAGTTTTGAGTGCTGAATTCATAAAAAAAATTAATACTACACTTAAAAATGATGATAGACTTGAGCGTTTAGAATTTACTCTTGAAAAGTTTCAACTTGTAAAAAGTAAAAATCTTTTAAAAGCTGTAATTAGAAGTAAAGATAAAATAAGTAATGAAAACTGCGAACTTATAAAAAGGTATATATGTAGTACACTAGGATGTCAAATAGATATAGAGCTTGTGATATACATTGACATATCAAATGCAAGTCTTACACAAATTGTAAATGAACATTGGCTTGATGTGGTGGGTAACATAATAAATGAATGTCCTATTATTAAACCTTTTTTAGTAGATTCTAAAAGAACTATTAATGAAGATACAGTTTTATTAGAGACTGCATTTGATTATTTGATAGAGTATTCAAAAAGAAAAAAAGTTGATGAAACTATAAGAAAAACATTAAAAGATGTATTTGGTTTAGAAGCAAAAGTAGAATTTAAATTTGATAGTAGTCTTGTTGATAATTCATATCTTGATGCACAGGCACAAGCTGAAAAACAAATGATACAAGAAATTAAAGCAAGACAAGCAGAATCACCAAGGAAAGAAATTAGTGAAGAAAGTAAGGCTAAAACACCAGAAGTTAAAGCTTATTATGAAAATAGAGAATCGGCTAAAAGGGATGAAAATACTATTCTTGGTAGAGAAATTAAGCAAGAGATTATGGATATAGTTAATATAGATGAAAAATCAGGATATGTAGCCGTAGCGGGAGATGTATTTAAAACTGAAATATTTGAAACAAGAGCAGGAAAGATTATTCTTACATTCTATATAACAGATTATACAAGCTCAATCGCGGTTAAATGTTTCTTAAGACCAAAAGATACAGAACATGTTCTTGAGAATATCAAAAAAGGTCTTCACTGTAAAGTTAGAGGTGAAGCAACTATGGATACGTACATGAAAGAAGTTGTAATCATGGGTAAAGATATTCACAAAATGAAAAAAATAGAAAGAATGGATAATTCACCAGAAAAAAGAGTGGAATTACATCTTCATACAAATATGAGTAGTATGGATGCAGTAACTTCAGTTAAAGATTTAGTAGCAAGAGCTGCAAAGTTTGGTCATAAAGCAATAGCAATAACAGACCATGGAGTAGTTCAGGCTTTCCCAGATGCACAAGGTGCAGGGAAGAAAAATGGAGTTAAAATTCTTTATGGAGTAGAAGGATACTTAGTTGATAATGGAACACCTGTAGTTATAAATGGTGATGAAGGAAATCTTGATGATGAATTTGTAGTATTTGACCTTGAGACAACAGGTTTTTCAAGCAAAAATGATAAAATAATTGAAATTGGTGCTGTCAAAATTAAGAGTGGAGAAATTATTGATAGGTTTAGTGCTTTTGTAAATCCAGGGAGACATTTACCGGCAGTTATTATAGAACTTACACAAATTACAGATGAAATGCTTAAAGATGCAGATATTATAGAAAATGTTTTACCCAAATTTATGGAGTTTACAGGAAATGCTACTATGGTAGCTCACAATGCTCCTTTTGATGTATCATTTATTAAAAAAAATCTAAGAGATATGGGGAAGGAATTTAAAAATCAAGTTCTTGATACGGTTCCACTTGCTAGATTTTTATATCCAGAACTTAAAAGAGTTAAACTTAATAATGTTGCAAAACACTTAGGAGTTAGTCTTGAAAATCATCATAGAGCTGTAGATGATGCAAAAGCAACTGCTGATATTCTTTTAGTATGTTTTAAAAAATTAAAAGAAGAAATGGAAATAGAAGATTTAAAATCTTTAAATGTTAAGTTTTTAGAAAATGTTGATATTAAAAAACAACCAACAAATCATATTATTATATTAGCAAAAACTCAAGCTGGAATTAAAAATCTTTATAAGATTGTATCAGCAGCACATCTTGAGCATTTTGCTAGAAGACCTAGAATTCCTAAAACTCTTTTAGCACAGATGAGAGAAGGTCTTATTATAGGTTCAGCATGTGAGGGGGGAGCAGTATTTAAGGCAGTTCTTGAAGGGAAAACAATGGATGAACTTAAAGAAATTGCAGAATTTTATGATTATCTTGAAATTCAACCGATTCAAAATAATGAGTATCTTATAAGAAAAGGAAATGTTGCTGATGAAGAGGAACTTCGAGAATTAAATAAAAAGGTTTATATGCTTGGTAAAGAGATGAATAAACCAGTTGTAGCAACAGGAGATGTGCACTTCTTAAATCCAGAAGATGAAGCTTATAGAAGAGTCATTCAAGCTGGGCAAGGTATGAAGGATGCAGATCATCAACCACCTCTTTATTATAGAACTACAGAGGAAATGCTTAAGGAGTTTGAATATTTAGGAGATAAAATTGCAAGAGAAGTTGTAATTGAAAATCCAAATAAAATTGCTGATGAAATAGAAAATATAAAACCTATTCCAGATGAGACATTCCCTCCTAAAATTGATGGCGCTGAAGATGATATTAAAAATATGACACTTAAAAAAGTTCACTCAATTTATGGAGATGTATTACCAGAAGTAGTGCAAAAAAGGGTTGATAAAGAACTTAATTCTATTATTAACAATGGATATGCAGTTCTTTATCTTATAGCACAAAAGCTTGTTGCAAAATCATTAGAAGATGGATATCTTGTTGGATCAAGAGGATCAGTTGGATCTTCATTTGTTGCAACTATGACAGATATTACAGAGGTTAATGGACTTCCACCACACTATGTATGTTCAAAATGCAGAGAATCGGAGTTTTTCTTAGATGGTTCTATAAGTTCAGGTGCAGACTTGCCAGATAAGGACTGTCCAAGATGTAATATTCCTTACATAAAAGAAGGGCATGACATACCATTTGAAACCTTCCTTGGATTTGAGGGAGATAAAGAACCAGATATCGATCTTAACTTCTCAGGTGAATATCAAGCTGTAGTACACAAATACACAGAGGTATTATTTGGAGAAGGTTTTGTATTTAAAGCGGGAACTATTGGTACAGTAGCTGAAAAAACAGCTTATGGATATGTGAAAAAATACTTAGATGAAAGAGGCATAGTTGTATCACAGGCAGAAATTGAAAGACTTACTCTTGGATGTACAGGAGTTAAAAGAACTTCAGGACAGCATCCCGGAGGAATTATGGTTGTTCCTAGAGATAATGAAATATTCAACTTTTGTCCAATACAACATCCAGCAGATGATATGACAACAGATATTATTACTACACATTTTGATTATCACTCAATAAGTGGTAGACTCCTAAAATTAGATATACTTGGGCATGATGATCCTACTGTACTTAGAATGCTTCAGGATTTAACAGGGCTTGATCCAAAAAGTATTCCACTAAATGACCCCAAAGTTATAAGTTTATTTACATCTACAGAAGCTTTAGGAGTTACACCAGAACAATTAGGGTGCGAAGTAGGTAGTTATGGGCTCCCAGAGTTTGGTACAAAGTTTGTAAGGCAGATGTTAGTTGATACACAACCGAGAAGTTTTGCAGATCTTGTTAGAATATCAGGACTTTCTCATGGAACTGATGTATGGCTTAACAATGCGCAGTATTTCATAAAAGAAGGATATACAACACTAAAAGATTGTATTTCTACAAGAGATGATATTATGGTTTATCTAATGTATAAAAATTTACCACCTAAAACTGCCTTCACTATAATGGAGAAAGTAAGAAAGGGTAAAGGGCTTTCAGAAGAAGATGAAGCTATAATGAAAGAAAATCAAGTGCCGGATTGGTATATTGAATCATGTAAAAGAATAAAATATATGTTCCCTAAAGGGCATGCAGTTGCTTATGTTATGATGGCTGTTAGAATAGCTTATTTCAAAGTTTATTATCCAGCGGCATATTACACAACTTATTTTACAGTTAGAGCAGATGATTTTGATGCTGATTTAATTTGTAAAGGTGAAGCTGTTATAAGTGCAAAAATGAGAGAGATTAATGCATTAGGAAATGCTATAAGTCAAAAAGAAAAAGGGCTTTTAACTATTTTAGAATTATCATATGAGATGTATAAAAGAGGACTTAAATTTAATAAAGTTGATATTTATACATCAAATGCTACAAAGTTTAAGATTGAAGAAGATGGAAGTATTAGACCACCAATTAATGCACTACAAGGTGTTGGTGACAATGCTGCTAAAGCGATTGTAGAAGCAAGAAAAGATGGTGAATTTATTTCAAAGGAAGATTTAAGGATTAGGGCTAAGGTTTCAAAAACTGTAATTGAAACTCTAAGTAATCATGGATGCATAGATGGTCTTCAAGAAACAAATCAATTAAGTTTATTTTAGGTAGTAAAATTAAACTTGTAATAAAATTTGGAATATGATAGAATATAAACTATAAAGTATTTACTAATAGCTTGAATGAAGAGAGTGGGGAGAAAATTCCCGCTCTTTCTGTTTAAACGCAACTAGGTTATTGGTTGCGTTTTTGTATATGTTTAAATAAAGCTATTTAATGCAATACTATATAATGAAAACTGAATAAGGAGGGAAGATATGATGAAAGAAAATGTTTTAGAGCAATTAGCTACTCTATTCAACCCTATATTAGAAGAAGAAAATTATGAGCTATACCATTTAGAATATGTAAAAGAAAATGGTGAAAACTACTTAAGGGTTTATATAGAAAACCCAAATGGAAAAGTAGATTTTAAGGCATGTGAATCAATAAGTAGAAAAGTAAATGAACTATTCGACTTAAAAGAAATGGAAAAGAAAATAGACGTGGATTATCTAGAAGTTTCTTCACCAGGTGTGTTCAGAGCTCTACATAATGATGACCACTTTAATAGAGTATTAGATAATAAAATCAAAGTGATCTTAAATAGCCCAGTAGAAGATTCAAAAAAATTCGAAGGGATTTTAAGAGAAGTAAAAGAAGAAGAAATAGTAGTTGAGGTTAAAGGAAATAGCATAGCAATTCCAAAAGATAAAATAAAATCAGCGAATCTAGAAGGCGATATATAATGGGGAGGATATAGAAATGAAGAATGAATTTCTAGGAGCATTAACTGAGATAGTAAGAGAAAAAGGTATCAGTGAAGAAGAATTATTAGAAGTTTTAGATGAGGCAATAGTTGCAGCATATAAAAAAAATTATTCAAGTCAAGCTCAAAATGTAAAAATAAGAAGAGGCAAAGATGGTGCTATAAAAGTCTTCGCACAAAAAGAAGTTGTTGAAGAAGTTTATGATGATTCAACAGAAATAGCTCTTGAAGAAGCAAAAGAGATAAATCCTATTTTACAACTTGATGATGTAGTAGATGTAGAAGTTACACCAAAAAACTTTGGTAGAGTTGCAGCGCAGCTTGCAAAGCAAATGGTAATTCAAAAAATCAAAGAATCAGAAAGAAGTATTATATATAATGAGTTTGCAGAGCAAGAACATGATATAATTACAGGTATAGTACTTAGAAAAGATAAAATAAATGCATTTATCGATCTTGGGAAAATAGAAGCAATTCTTGGACCAAATGAGCAAATGCCAGGAGAACAATATGACTTTAATGAGAAGTTAAAACTTTATATTGTAGAAGTAAGAGATAGTTCAAAAGGACCACAAGTAATAGTTTCAAGAACTCATCCAGGACTAGTTAAAAGATTATTTGAACTAGAAGTTCCAGAAATATTTGAAGGTGTAGTTGAAATTAAGAGTATAGCAAGAGAAGCTGGTTCAAGAACAAAGATTTCAGTTCATTCAAATGATGAAACAGTAGATCCGATGGGAGCTTGTGTTGGTCCTAAAGGAATAAGAGTTCAAAATATAGTAAATGAGCTTAAAAATGAGAAAATTGATATAATTAAATGGAGTAATAATCCAGAAACTTATATTGAAAATGCATTAAGCCCAGCAAAAGTTCTAAGTGTATCAGTAGATGAAGAGAGTAAATCAGCAAAAGTTGTTGTTGAAGACTCACAATTATCTCTTGCTATAGGTAAAGAAGGACAAAATGTAAGATTAGCTGCAAAACTAACTGGTTGGAAAATTGATATTAAAAGCCAATCACAATCAGAAGCTGTAGCAGAATAATATTACTCTGAAGGGGTGATAGTATGAAAGTTAAAAAAATTCCAATGAGAATGTGCAATGGATGCATGGAAATGAAGCCTAAAAAAGAGCTTATAAGAGTTGTTAAAGATAAGGAAAATAATATTTCAGTAGATTTAACAGGAAAAATGGCTGGTAGAGGTGCATATGTGTGCAAAAATACTAAGTGTTTAGAAATGGCTTTTAAAGCAAAAAGATTAAATAGAAATTTATCAAGCAACATTGACAATGAAATCTATGAAAGATTGAGAGAAGAGATTGCAAATGATGAGAACTAAATTTTTAAATTTCCTAGGACTTGCAAAACGTTCAGGAAATTTACTAGACGGATATAATAAATGTGAAGAGACAATAGGTAAGAAAAGAGTTTATCTTGTCATCTTTTCAAATGAAATATCAGCTAAATCTAAAGAGAAATTCACAAAAAAATGTGAGAAATTAAATATACCTTGTATAGATGGTTTCTCAAAAGAAGAACTTGGATCTAGCATAGGAAAAAAAGAAATAAATATAGTAGGAATTTTAGATAAAAATATGGCAGAAAAACTTCTATCATATGAACTATAATTTAGGCTATAAATACTTTCGGGGGTGAATATATGTCAAAAATAAGAGTATATGAATTGGCAAAAGAATTAAAGGTTTCAAGTAAGGACCTTATAAGAATATTAATGGAAGAGTTTAGCGTTGAAGTTAAGAACCACATGAGTATCATTGAAGACGAAGATGCGGAACTAATCAAAGAGTTATTATCAGGCGATGATTCAAAGAGTATAGTAGACCAATATGAAGAAGAACTTGCAGAAGAAGTTAATAACGTTAAGAAAAAGAAAAAGAAAAAAGGCGCTAAAGTAGAAGAAAGCGAAGAATTAAATGTTGAAGTTATCGAAATTGGAGAAACTATAACAGTTAAAGATTTAGCAGAAAAACTTAACAAACCAAACAACGAAGTTATCAAAACTTTAATGTTTGAAGGAGTTATGGCTGGACTTAACCAAGAAATCAATTTTGAAATAGCAGAAAAAGTTGCTGCTAAATTTGAAATTGAAGCATACAAAAAAGAAGAAGAGGAACTTCTTGAAGAGTTTGAAGAAGAAGAAATTGATACAGCTTCATTAGAGAAGAGACCTGCTATCATAACAGTTATGGGACACGTTGACCATGGTAAAACTTCAATACTTGATGCTATAAGAAAAACTAAAGTTGCTTCAGGAGAAGCTGGTGGAATCACTCAACATATTGGTGCTTACACAGTTCAAGTTGATGGAGAAACATTAACATTCCTTGATACTCCAGGACACGAAGCCTTCACAGCTATGAGAGCTAGAGGAGCACAAATAACTGATGTAGTCATCTTAGTTGTTGCTGCTGATGATGGAATCATGCCTCAAACAGCAGAAGCTATCAACCACTGTAAAGCTGCTAAAGTTCCTATGGTAGTTGCTATCAATAAAATTGATAGAGAAGGTGCTAACATAGAAAAAGTTAAGCAAGGTCTTGCAGAGCACGGTCTTATAGTAGAAGATTGGGGTGGAGATGTTGTAGCTGTACCAGTATCAGCTAAAACAGGAGAAGGTCTTGATACATTACTAGAAATGGTAGTATTAAGTGCTGAAATGCAATCACTTGTTGCTAACCCACATAGAAAAGCTAAAGGTACTGTTATAGAATCTAAACTTGATAAAGGAAGAGGAGCAGTTGCATCACTTCTTGTTCAAGATGGTACATTAAACAGTGGAGATTCAATATTCGTTGGTAACACATACGGAAGAATCAGAGCTATGTTTGATGATGACGGTAAGAAAATCAAGACAGCTGGACCATCAATCCCGGTTGAAGTATTAGGACTTTCAGAAGTTCCAGCTGCTGGAGATAGATTTATAGTTGTTAAAGATGAGAAAACAGCTAGACAAATGGCTGAAAAGAGAGTTGCTAAACAAAGACAAGAAAGCTTTAATGCTTCAAATAGAGTTTCACTTGAAGATTTATATAGTCAAATTAAAGAAGGAAAAGTTAAAGAGTTATCAGTTATAGTTAAAGCTGATGTTCAAGGTTCAGTTGAAGCTATTAAAGGATCTCTTGAAAAGTTAAGTACAGATGATGTTAAAGTTAGAGTTATTCATGGTGGAGTAGGTGCAATTACTGAAACAGATGTAACTTTATCAACAGCTTCAAATGCTTTATTAATCGGATTTAATGTAAGACCTACAGTTACAGCTAGTGCTTTAGCATCTAAAGAAGAAGTTGAAATTAAAACTTATAGCATAATTTATGAAGCTATAGAAGATGTTAAGTCAGCTATGATAGGTATGCTTGATCCAATTGAGAGAGAAGTTATACTTGGAAATGTTGAAATCAGAGCTACTTATAAAATATCAGCTGTAGGAACAATAGCAGGATGTTATGTTCTTGATGGTAAAATTGTAAGAAATGCTGGTGTTAGAATAATCAGAGATGGAATAGTTGTTAAAGAAGGTAAGCTTGCATCACTTAAGAGATTTAAAGATGATGTTAAAGAAGTTAAAGCTGGATATGAGTGTGGTTTAAGTATTGAAAACTACAATGATATTAAAGAAGGCGATATCATAGAAGCTTACACAATGGAACAAATAATAAGAAAAGAACTTTAAGACGAGGTGATTTCACATGGCAAATTACAGAGGTGGAAGAATTAACGAAGAAGTTAAAAAAGAAGTAAGTAATATTATAAGAAATGATATTAAAGATCCAAGAATTACAGCAATGGTAAGTGTTACAGAAGTTAAAGTTACTAAAGATTTAAGTTTTGCAAATGTTTATTTAAGTGTTTTTGGAACTTCAAAAGAGCAAGAGCAAGAGACTTTTGATATAATCAAAAAATCAGCTGGGTTCATAAGAAAAGAGCTTGGTAAAAGAGTTAAGCTTAGAGTTACACCACAAGTTGTTATTGAAAGAGATTCTTCAATAGCGCAAGGGATGTATATTGATTCTTTACTTGCTAAAATTAAGGAGAAATAAAAATGAGTATACGTGAAGTTATAGATTATATTGATTCAGTGAGCAAGATAGCTATAACATTTCATGTTTCTCCAGATGGTGATGCTACGGGAAGTGTTTTATCACTTCTCCAAGGCTTACGTAAATATGGCAAAGAAGCTTATATTATCTCAAAGGATAGACCTGCGGATAATCTAGGCTTCCTTCCTTATGTAGAAGAAATTACAGGTGTTGATACACTGCCAACTGAGGGAACAGAATGTGTTATAGTTTTAGATTGTGGGAATGTTGAAAGAATTGCAGGGGATATAGAAAATTTTGCGGGTAGGATTTTAAATATAGACCATCATTTATCTAATGATATGTATGGATTTATTAATTATGTTGATACAACAGCATCATCAACAAGTGAAATTATATACGAACTTTTAACTGAAATGGGTGTTAAAATAGATGAAAATATTTCTAAGACACTTTATACAGGAATAGTTACAGATACAGGATCATTTAGATTTTCTAATGCTACAGAAAAAACACATAAAATAGCAGGGGCATTAGTAGGAAAAGATATTAAACATGATGCAATTCATAGAGATTTATTTGATAATAAATCATTTGGAAAGCTTAAGCTTATTGGTAAAGTCCTTGATGATATGGAGCTTGTGTGCAGTGGAAAGCTTGTTGTGATGAAAATTACAAAAGATATGCTGTCTTTAATAGATACAGATAAGGAAGATACAGGAGATTTAGTTTCATTTGGAAATAAAGTAAGTGGAGCAGAAGGTTGTGTTCTTTTAAAAGAAGCAGACGATGCAGTTAAAATTAGCTTTAGATCTAAGGATAAATTAGATGTTAGGAAAATAGCGGAAATGTTTGGTGGCGGTGGTCATACAAAGGCTGCAGGTGCTAAAATTTCAGGTGTAACTATAGAAGAAGCTAAAAAAATGGTAATAGAAAAATTAGAAAAAGAGTTGATGTAATGAACGGTGTAATAAATATTTGTAAAAATACAGGAGAAACATCATTTGATGTTGTTGCACGAGTAAGAAAAATTGCTAAGACAAAAAAAGTTGGGCATACAGGAACGTTAGATCCTCAAGCAAGTGGGGTTTTACCTATTTGTATTGGAAGAGCAACAAAAATTATAGACTATATAATGGAAAATAAAAAAGTCTATAGGGTTTCCATGAAGCTTGGAATTGTTACAGATACTTATGACTTAGAGGGTAAAGTAATAAGAGAGGCAGATTCAAGTAATATAACAGAAAAAGAAGTTCTAGAAATTATAGATACTTTTAGAGGCGATATTATGCAAGTTCCACCTATGTTTTCAGCATTGAAAAAAGATGGAGTTAGATTATATGAATTAGCAAGACAAGGGATAGAAATTGAGAGAGAAGCTAGACCAGTAACAATTCATTCTTTAGAAAATATAAAAATAGAACTTCCTAATATAACAATGGATGTATCTTGTTCAAAAGGGACTTATATAAGAAGTCTTTGCTATGATATTGGAGAAAAACTATCAGTAGGTGCAGTAATGACATCTCTTGTTAGAATTCAAAATGGACCTTTCATGATAGAAGAAGCTGTTAACATAGATGATTTAACGGAAGAGTTATTAAATAAATATATAATTTCAATAAATGATGCATTAGACAGTTTTGAAGGTTTTGTAATTAAAAATGAAAAATTTAGAAACCTTTTAATTAATGGAGTTTCTGTTATGGATAATAGACTTTATAATGGTATTGCAATAAAAGAAAATAAGCTATACAGAGTTTATGATGATAAAAATGTTCTACTTGGGCTTGGTAAAAGAAATAGCAAAGGGTTTAAAATAGAAAAACTATTATTAGAGGAGTAACAAGATGAGAGTGATTGATGAAGATTTTAAAGGTTGCTTAAAGGAAAAAACATATATTGCTTTAGGCAGTTTTGATGGTATACACAAAGGACATTTAACACTTATGAATGAACTTTTAAAAGCTAGCAAGGAAAAAAATGTGCTTAGTATGGTTTATACCTTTAAAAATCACCCATTAACTATTATAAATAGTAGTGCAAGACCTAAGATAGTTATGGTAAATCAACAGAAAATAGATGTTCTTGATACCTTAGGTATTGATATAGTTTGTTTAGATGAATTTAATAGAAAACTTATGGTCATGGAACCAGAAGAATTTATACAAATGCTTATAAAAAGGTTTAATGCAAAAGGATTTGTAGTTGGATTCAATTATAGATTTGGGCATAAAAATAAAGGTGATATTAAGCTTTTAAAACAACTTAGTGATAAATATAATTTTGAACTTAAAGTTATGGATGCTTATAAAGAGAATGGAAAAGTTGTAAGTTCTACAAGAATTAGAGAGCTTATAACTACAGGAGAAATAGAAATGGCAAATGAACTTTTAACAAGAGAATTTATTTTAACTGGTGAAATTGTTCATGGAAAAAAACTTGGAAGAACAATAGGATTTCCAACAGCGAATCTTAAGGTTGATGAAAAGTTAGCATTACCAAAGATAGGGGTATATTATACTAATATAGAAGTTGATGGGAAAGTTTACAAAGGAATAACCTCTGTTGGGAATAATCCAACAGTAAATGGTGATACTACTACAGTAGAAACTTATATACTGAATTTTTCACAAGACATTTATGGAAAGCAAATAAAATTATATTTTATAGAAAAAATGAGAGAACAACAAAAATTTACATCATTGGATGAACTTAAAAAACAACTTGAGAAAGATAAAATGTATGCTTTCAATAGAAAAATACAAATTAATTTGTAAAACTTTATTTACAATAAAATATAGTTTTGATATAATCATATAGAACCTAGTCCTAAGATTTAGGGTACCGCCTTTTTCCTGGAACTGGGGGATAATTTAATCGGAGGTGTTTATCAATGGATAAAGCTAAAAAACAAGAATTAATCGCTAAATACGGAAGACATGAGGGAGATACAGGATCACCAGAAGTACAAATCGCTCTTTTAACAGAGAGAATTAACTACTTAACAGATCACTTAAGAACTCACAAGAAAGATCACCACTCAAGAAGAGGTCTTCTTATGATGGTTGGACAAAGAAGAGGATTATTAAACTACTTAACAAAGCAAGATATCGAAAGATACAGAGCTATCGTTAAAGAGTTAGGATTAAGAAGATAATCTTTCACATAAGAAATAAATTTAGTAGAGCGGGTTTATTCTCCGCTCTATTATTTTAAGAATATTAAAATTATAAACTTTTACCAGTTGATTACCGAAAGGAGGTATTCAGTATGATTAATACACATGAAATTCAATTAGCAGGAAGAACTCTTAAAGTAGAGTTTGGAAGAATTGGTATGTTATCAAATGCAGCTATTTTTATGAGTTATGGAGATACTGTTATTTTAACTAATGCCAATGCATCAGAAAAACCAAGAGAGGGAATAGACTTTTTCCCATTAAGTGTTGAGTATGAAGAAAGATTATACTCAGTTGGAAAAATACCAGGTGGATTTATAAAAAGAGAAGGAAAGCCATCAGAGCAATCAATTTTACATGGAAGAGCAGTAGATAGAACTATTAGACCTTTATTCCCAAGTGGATACAGAAGTGATGTTCAAGTTGTTTGTACTGTTGTATCAGTAGAAAAAGATAATTTACCAGAAATATTAGCAATAAATGCTGCATCTACAGCATTATGCTTATCAAGTATTCCATATACAATACCAGTAGCAGCTGTTCAAGTAGGCTTAATTGATGGGAAGTTTGTAACTAACCCAACATCAGAAGAGAGAGCTATAAGCGAAATGGAATTAACAGTTTGTGCTACAGCTGAAAAAGTTATGATGATAGAAGCAGGCGGAAATGAAATACCTGAACAAGTTATGATAGATGCTATTAAATATGGATTTGATGAATGTCAACCAATAATTAAATTCCAAGAAGATGCTATGAAAGCATTTGGAAAAGAGAAGTTTGTTCCAGAACTTCACAAAATAGATGAAGAAGTTGAAGCTGATATTAAAGCATTTGCATATGATATGATTAATGAAGCTATGCATATTACAGATAAAGATGCTAGAAATGAAGCTATGGATGCTATAAAAGAAAAAATAGCTCAAGAATTTAATGAAAAATATGAAGATAAGCTTTCAGATGTTGCAGAAGCTATCTATAACACACAAAAGAAATGTGTTAGACAAATGTTACTTAAAGAAAATCATAGACCAGATGGAAGAGCTTTTGATGAAGTTAGAAATATTGGTTGTGAGGTTGACATATTACCAAGAACTCATGGTACAGGATTATTCACAAGAGGAGCTACTCAAGTTATGACAGTTGCAACTCTTGGAGGAGTTGGAGAATACCAAACACTTGATGGTATTGGAGAACTTGAGTCAAAAAGATATATGCACCATTATAATTTCCCAGCTTATAGTGTTGGAGAAGTTAGACCTTTAAGAGGACCAGGAAGAAGAGAGATAGGACACGGAGCTTTAGCAGAAAGAGCTTTAGAACCACTTATTCCTTCAGAAGATGATTTCCCATATACAATTAGATTAGTTTCAGAAGTTTTAAGTTCAAATGGATCAACATCACAGGCTTCAGTTTGTGGTAGTACACTTGCACTTCTTGCAGCAGGTGTTCCAATTAAGAGACCAGCAGCAGGGATAGCTATGGGACTTATAACATCAGAAGATTTAACAGAGGAAAGTGTTTTAACAGATATTCAAGGAATTGAAGATTTCTTTGGTGACATGGACTTTAAAGTTGCGGGAACAGAAAAAGGAATAACATCAATCCAAGTTGATACTAAACTTAAAGGATTATCAGAATCTGTAATTAGAAATGCTATTAATGATGCTAGAGTTGCTAGAATGCATATTCTTGATAAAATAGCAGAATGCATACCAGAAGCTAGAGAAGAAGTTTCAGAGTATGCACCAAAAACATCAACACTTAGAATTAATCCTGATAAAATTAGAGATGTAATTGGTGCTGGTGGAAAAGTTATAAATAAAATTATAGCTGATACTGGTGTTAAAATTGATATAAAAGAAGATGGTTTAGTATTTGTATCTTCAGAAGATTCTAAAGGTGTTAAAGAAGCTATGAAAATTATAGAAGGTTTAACAAAAGAAGTTAAGGTAGGAGAAGTTTACCTTGGAAAAGTTACTAAAATAGCTACATTTGGTGCTTTTGTTGAAGTATTACCAAATAAAGAAGGCTTAGTTCACATTTCAAAACTTGCTTTAGAGAGAGTTAACAAGGTAGAAGATGTAGTTTCAGTAGGAGATGAAATCTTAGTTAAAGTAACAGAAATTGATCCTCAGGGAAGAGTTAATCTTTCAAGAAAAGATGTGTTACAAGAAGAAAGCAAAACAGAATCAAAAGAACAATAATTAGTAAAGGCAATTTAAATATTGCCTTTTTTTTATGATTTTTTATCATATACTTTAATATTTTCTCATAATCTAATATAATGAGGAGGGATATATTATGAGTAATATAAAATATCTAAGTGAAATGGAAAAATATGAAATTATCAATGTAAACGACGGAGAAAAATATGAAACACTTGCAAATAATGATATAATAGTGGATGAAAAAGGTGAACTTAAATTATTACTACTAAATATAGGTGGTGGAAAATTTGGGTTCTTTGGAGGAACTAGCGAATTTTATGAAGTTGACTGGGAACATGTTAAAAAAATTGGGGCTAGAACTATTATATTAGATGCCGAGCAAGAGTTGATGCGTAAAGTAAATTTATAGGGGCGTGGTTTTTAATGGAAATTATAGTTCAAAAATTTGGTGGTACATCAGTATCAACACCAGAAAGAAGACAGATGGTTATTAAAAAAGTAAAAGAAGTTATGGAAGCAGGTGCTATGCCAGTTGTTGTAGTTTCTGCTATGGGAAGAAAAGGTGAGCCGTATGCAACAGATACTCTTTTATCTTTAGTTGGGGATAAATTTAAAGAGGAAAATAAAATGGCTACAGATATGCTTATGGCATGTGGAGAAATTATTAGTACAGTTACAATGAGCAATGAATTTTTGCAAGCGGGAATAAGTGCAGTTCCACTTACAGGAGGACAAGCAGGTATATTAACAGATAGTAATTTTAAATCAGCTGAACCGATTGACATAGATCCAAAGCATATATTATCAGTTTTAAAGGAAGGAAAAGTTCCTGTAGTAGCTGGTTTTCAAGGTGTAAATAGAGATGGATTCTTTACTACTTTAGGTAGAGGTGGTAGTGATACTACAGGGGCTATTTTAGGAGTTGCAGTAAATGCGAAAGAAGTACAAATATTTACAGATGTTGATGGAATGATGACAGCGGACCCAAGAATAGTAAGTGATGCAAAGCTTATTGATAAAATTAGTTATAACGAAATTTTTGAGCTTGCTGACCAAGGAGCGAAAGTTATTCATCCAAGAGCTGTTGAAGCAGCAATGAGAGGTAATGTTCCTTTAGTAATAAAGAATACTATGTCAGAATGTAAAGGTACAAAGATAGACAATCTTGGTGATTTAGAGGCTGCAACTGTAATAACAGGAATAACACATCAAGCAGATAGAATACAAGTATCTATAAGTTTAGATGAAAATATAAATAATAAAGAAGTTTATAAGACAATATTAGCATTACTTGCTGATAATAACATAAGCCTAGATCTTATAAATATTTTCCCAAGAGAGAAAGTATTTACTATATCAGCAGATAAGAAAGAATCATTTGAAACTATAATGAGTGAACATAATATTAAATATAAACTTATAGAAAATCTAAGTAAGATAGCTGTAGTGGGAACAAAAATGAGAGGAATACCAGGAGTAATGGCTAAAATAGTAACAGCTCTTGATGAAAAAGGCATTGAAGTTTTACAAAGTGCAGATTCTCATATGACTATTTGGTGCCTTGTGGAATCAAATAAAGTTCAAGAGGCTATAAAAGCTTTACACAAAGCTTTTCTATAGGATGAGTTTAAAAAATTAAATAGTATAAATTAGAGCCCTCTTGTAAAAGATAAAACTATTACAGGAGGGTTTTAATATGGATTTAAAAGTTTATGATATTGAAAGTGAAAAAAAAGAAAATGAAAATGAAAATGAAAAAGAAGAAAATGAAAATGAAAATGAAAGTGAAAAAGAAAATAAAGAGAAAATTGCAAAGATAGAACAAATAAAGGAATTTGGGTCAATAGACAAAACAGAAGATGAAGATGAAAAAGAGGATAAATCTACTATACAAGTAATATCAATTATAGGAGTTATAGAGGGGCATGCAGAATCAGCACCTCAAACAAAAACAACAAAATATGAACATATGATTCCACAACTTTTAGAAATTGAACAAAGTGAAAAGGTAAAGGGTGTTTTATTTGTCTTAAATACAGTAGGCGGAGATGTTGAAGCAGGGCTTGCAATAGCAGAAATAATTAGAAGTCTTAGTAAACCAACTGTTTCTATAGTTATAGGAGGAGGTCATTCAATAGGTGTTCCACTTGCAACTGCAGCGGATTATTCATTTATATCACCATCAGCAACAATGATTATTCATCCGGTAAGGATGACTGGGCTTGTAATAGGTGTACCACAAACTTTTAAATATTTTGAAAAGATGCAAGAGAGAATTAATGATTTTATTGTAAGGACATCAAAAATAACAAAGCCAAAACTTAAAAAACTAATGATGAAAACAGATGATTTGTTAAATGATATGGGTTCTATTTTAATAGGTGAAGAGGCGGTTATAGCTGGTCTTATAAATGAAGAGGGCGGAGTTAAAGAGGCAATTTCTAAGTTGAAGGAATTGATAGAAAAAAAGTCATAGAAATGTTTCTATGACTTTTTTTACATATTTTTAATTAATAAATATTTGATAGATTTGTTTTTTAAGAGTAAAATATGTAGTATATGCATTTTTATCAAAATAGATTAGAAATCTATTTTACATAATAAAATTATAGTTAAATATGAATTCTGAGTATTAGTTTATATAGTATTTAGTAAAAGTACTTAAAAACAAATAATTTTGAAAATAGAAGAAATGGAAAAGAGGGGTGATTTAGCAGGATGGAAACTGCAAAGAGAAAAGAGAAAAAACAAGCACCTGATGTTAAAAAGAATACGAATAAAAATATAAAACAAAATTCTAATCAGAATAAACGGAATAAACAAAATCTTAAAAATGATAATGAGATTTATGGGGTAATTGCAATAGCATGCTCCCTTATTTTTATGTTTAGCTTATATACATCAAAGCTCGGGTATTTGAGTATAATTTCTAAAAGGATATTTGTATCTTTGTTTGGAATAGCAGCATTTTTAGTTCCTATATATTGTATTTATATTTCTATAAAACATTATTTTTTAAAACAAAAAGTATCAATAACAAGAAAATATTGGGGGATTTTAGGGGTAATAATTACAACACTTGTATTTCTTCAAACATTAAATATGCAAGAATATTATAGTAAGGGTGGATTGATAGATTCTTTTGGAAATTTTTTAGTTTCAAATTCATTTATGAATGGTGGATTTATAATTTTTGTATTAATACTTCCACTTTATAAGCTTATGGGTGAAATAGGGCTTTATATAATTGTGATAGCTTCTTATATTATATGTTCAATTTTAATATTTAACTACAATATAAGAGGAGTAGCAAGTGATGTTCATAAAAAAAGTAAGAAAATGCAAAAAAAAGCAACGAATACAATTAATAATCAAAGAGAAAAAATATCTAGCATGAAAAATACTAGAGTAAGTAACAATTTTGAAAATACATTAGCAGAAATTGAACAAGAGGGTACTTTTAGAGAAGAAGTTATGAATAGGATGAAAATGATTGATTTTATGAATAATTCAACATTAGGTGAAGATGAATTTTATGAGGATGAAATTATTGAAAGTACAGAAAATGCTAAAAGTACTATAGAGGATATTAAAAAAGTTGAAGTCATAAAAGAAAAGGAAATGATAAAGCAAAGAAACCGAGAAGAAGAAAATCCAATGAAAATAGTATATGGACAGGCTGCTGATTTTAAAGAAGAAAAAAAATCGGATATGTCTAAAACTACAGAAAAAGAAATAACAATCTT
Source organism: Sarcina sp. (assembly GCA_051655925.1). GTDB lineage: Bacteria > Bacillota > Clostridia > Clostridiales > Clostridiaceae > Sarcina. The sequence goes on from JBOGAY010000012.1 coordinate 21,525, forward strand.
AAAGGATGAAGTAAAGCAAGAAGAAAGACCTTTTGTAAAAGTTAAACAAGAAAAACAAATTATGATTAGTGAAGATATAAATAAGCAAGATGAAAAAAATAAAATTGAGCAAAAGGTAGAGGAAGTTAAAGAGATAAAAATTGATGAAGATAGTGAAGAAATAATGAAAAATAAATATTCTTATCCGTCTGCAGATCTTTTAAATATAAATACAAGATCAGAGCTTAGTTTAGATGAGAGGAAAGAGCTTGTTGAAAGTTCTAATAAGTTAGAAGAAGTACTTTTAAGTTTTGGAGTTGAAGCAAAACTTTTAGATGTAACTAAAGGGCCATCAGTTACAAGATTTGAGATACAACCTAAATCTGGAATAAAAGTTAATAAAATAGTTAATTTATCACATGACATTGCATTAGGACTTGCAGCAGCTGGAGAGGTAAGGATAGAAGCACCTATCCCAGGAAAGGCAGCAGTTGGAATAGAAATTCCTAATAAAAAGCAGACACCCGTATACTTTAGAGAAATTATTGAATCAGATGAATTTAATGATAGTAAGTATAATGTAGCATGTGCACTTGGGAAAAGTATTGAAGGAAAACCTGTTGTAGCAGATTTATCAGCAATGCCACATCTTTTGATTGCTGGGGCAACAGGTTCGGGTAAAAGTGTATGTATAAATACCTTAATTGTTAGTATTTTATATAAATATTCACCAGACGAAGTGAAGCTTTTAATGGTAGATCCAAAAGTTGTCGAACTTAGTGTGTATAATGGCATACCGCATTTATTAATACCAGTTGTTACCGATCCTAAAAAAGCTTCAGGAGCTTTATTCTGGGCTGTGAAAGAAATGGATAGAAGATATAATCTGTTTGCTGAAAATGGAGCTAGAAATATTACATCTTACAATAATATGTATGAGAAAGGAAAAGTCCAAGAAAGATTACCTTATATAGTTATAATTGTAGATGAACTTGCAGATCTTATGATGGTATGTCCAGGAGATGTAGAGGAATATATATGTAGACTTGCTCAAAAAGCAAGAGCTGCTGGGATGCATCTTGTAATTGCTACACAAAGACCTTCAGTAGATGTTATTACAGGGGTTATTAAGGCTAATATACCATCAAGAATATCATTTGCGGTATCAAGTCAAATAGATTCAAGAACAATACTTGATTGCGCAGGAGCTGAAAAACTTTTAGGAAGAGGAGACATGCTATTCCACCCTATAGGAAAATCAAGCAATACAAGAGTTCAAGGAGCCTTCATATCAGAAGAAGAAGTAGAACAAGTTGTAGAACATGTTAAAGGAATAGAAAATAAAATTGAAAATACTTATGAAGCAGAAATATTAAAACATATGGAGTCAGCTGCAGCAGGAGGTAAAGCAGGTGGGGCTATAGATGAGCAGGATGAACTATTAGACGAGGCTATTAGACTTGTTGTTGAAAGTGGTCAAGTATCTGCATCATTTATTCAAAGAAGAATGAAGATGGGCTTTAATAGAGCAGCAAGGATGATTGAACAAATGGAGGAGCTTGGTATAATATCAGAAAAAGACGGAAATAAACCAAGACAAGTTTTAATAACAGAAGAAGAATTAGAAAATCTTTAAATTTTATAGACATTAATAGAGATATTGATATAATGATATATATGAATATTTTTAATAGAAATCTAAATATTTCTAATTGATTAGCATTTTTATGATATTTAGAAGTTAGCTATCATAGAATAGTTGAGCTAAATTACTATAATAGTGGGAGTGTAAAAAATGAATTTAGCAAATAAATTAACTGTAGTAAGAATGATATTTGTTCCAATATTTTTACTATGTATGTCTACGAATATTATACCTTATGGAACATTAATAGCGACTATTATATTCATATTAGCTTCAATAACTGATAAGCTAGATGGATATATAGCAAGAAGTAGAAATCAAGTAACTAATTTTGGTAAGTTTATGGATCCGCTTGCAGATAAACTATTAGTTACAGCAGCGTTAGTAACATTGACAGGGATTAATATAATACCAGCTTGGATATCTGTAATAATAATAGCAAGAGAATTCGCAGTTTCAGGACTTCGTTCAATTGCAGCAGCTGAAGGACATGTTATTGCAGCAAGCAATTGGGGAAAGATAAAAACTGTTTTTCAGATGTTAGCATTAATTTTATTACTTATAGTAGCTAATATAGCAGCAACACCTTGGGTTGCAGACATAATAAATTCAAGTTCGATTTTAATAAACTTCTTTACTTATGTTCCGGATATAATACTATATATAGCTTTAATTATTACTATAATTTCAGGTATAGATTATTTTGTTAAAAATAAATCAGTAATAAATACAGATAAATAATAATAAAAAATACTATCTTTACTAAGTAAGGGTAGTATTTTTTATTATTAAAATTAAAGAGTAATAAATTATAAAAAAATTAATAAATATATAGCATATACTTATTAATTAAGTATATTACTTAGCTTGACATAAGAATTTATATGCTATACAATAATAACAAATACTGGTTTTACTATGAAAAAAATTAGTATTCAAATAAAACAAACATAGTACTTAAAAAAGGCGAAAATTGCTTTATAGATGCCTACGCAAGGAGGTGTTTGAATTATGGAAATAGGAATAGCTATACTTGTAGCAGTCATTATTTTAGTTATCGGTGGATTTATAGAACATAAAATGATTCAACAGGCCACAAAAACTAAGGTAGATGCTTTAGAGAAAGAAGCTGTTGATAAAGTCGAAAATGCTAAAAAGCAGGCAGAAGCTACAAAAAAAGAAGCTATATTAGAAGCTAAAGAAGAAGTACACAGATTAAGAAATGACTTTGAAAGAGAATCTCGTGAAAGAAGAAATGAAGTTCAAAGATTAGAGAGAAGAGTAATTCAAAGAGAAGAGTCTTTAGATAAAAAGTCAGAAGTATTAGATAAAAAAGATGAAAATCTTAACTTAAAGATACAAGAGATAGAGAATTTAGAGGCAAGTGTGCAAAATTTATACTTAAAGCAGAGAGAAGAACTTGAAAGAGTTGCAAATTTATCAAGTGAAACTGCTAAAGACATCTTATTAGATGAAGTGAAAAGAGAAATAAAACATGAAACAGCAATGATGATAAAAGATATTGAAAACAAGGCAAAAGAAGAAGCAGATAAAAAGGCTAGAGAAATCATAACTACTGCTATTCAAAGATGTGCTGCAGACCACGTATCTGAAACAACTGTTCATGTTGTGGCATTACCAAATGATGAAATGAAGGGTAGAATTATAGGAAGAGAAGGAAGAAATATTAGAACGCTAGAAACATTAACGGGTGTTGATTTAATTATAGATGATACTCCAGAAGCTGTAATACTTTCAAGTTTTGATCCTATAAGAAGAGAAGTTGCTAGAATGGCACTTGAGAAATTAATAGTAGATGGAAGAATACATCCAGCTAGAATTGAAGAAATGGTTGAAAAATCAATTAAAGACGTTGAGAATGATATTAAAGAAGAGGGAGAGCAAGCTACATTTGAAACAGGAGTGCATGGTTTACATCCAGAGATAATTAAACTTTTAGGTAGACTTAAATATAGAACAAGTTATGGTCAAAATGTTCTTAAACACTCAGTTGAAGTTTCATATCTTGCAGGACTTATGGCTTCAGAGCTTGGAATTGATCCAACTATAGCTAAAAGAGCAGGACTTTTACATGATATCGGAAAAGCAGTCGATCAAGAAATTGAGGGGCCACATGCTTTAATTGGAGGAGACTTAGCTAAGAAATATAATGAATCTAGTGTAATAGTAAATGCTATTGCAGCTCACCACGGTGATGTTGAAATGGAAAGTTTAGAGGCTATTCTTGTTCAAGCAGCAGATGCAATATCAGCAGCTAGACCGGGAGCTAGAAGAGAAACTTTAGAGGCATATATTAAAAGATTAGAAAAATTAGAAGAAATAGCAGATTCATATGAAGGTGTAGAAAAATCATATGCTATTCAAGCGGGTAGAGAAATCAGAATAATGGTTAAACCAGAGATAATTGATGATGCAGGAGCGGTTGAACTTGTAAGAAATATTGTCAAGGATGTTGAAGAAAAATTAGAATATCCAGGACAAATCAAGATTAACGTTATTAGAGAAACTCGTGCAGTTGATTATGCGAAATAATATTAGAGTTAGAGTTAGAGTTAGAAATACATTTTGCCTTGTGCAAAATGTATTTTTTTCTATTAATACAAAAGTTATATTTACATTCAAATTTAAAAATGCTATATTTTTAGTAAGATTTATCTAATAGTTTAATATTTTAAATAATTATTAGAGAATATAGATGTTTAGATTATTTTGAATTTTAAAAAAATAAATAATTTGAAGTGAATCTATATTTATATAGAATAGGGGGCTAAAAAATATGAAAAAATTATCTGTTAAAGCAATGAGTATGTCAGCATCTTTAACTCTTGCACTTACAGCAAAAGCAGCACAAATGAGAAGTGAAGGGATTGATGTTATAAGTTTTGGAGCAGGTGAACCAGACTTTAATACTCCTAAAAATGTTAGAGATGCAGCACATACTGCAATAGAAGAAGGAAAGAATAAGTATACAGCTGCATCAGGGCTTTTAGAGCTTAAGAACTTAGTGTGTGAAAAATTTAAAAAAGATAATAATCTTGAGTATAAACCTGAAAATATAATAATTTCAACAGGTGCAAAACAATGCTTAACAAATGTTTTTACAGCTCTTTTAAATCCAAAGGACGAAGTTATAATGGCTAGTCCGTATTGGGTTAGTTATCCAGAATTAATATCTCTTGCAGATGGGATTTCTATTTTCGCAAATACATCAAGGGAAAATGATTTTAAATTAACTGCAAAGGATATACAAGAGAATATAACATCAAACACTAAAGCAATAGTTATAAATAGTCCTAATAATCCAACAGGTGCTATTTACACTAAAAGAGAGTTAGAAGAAATTGCAGATATATGTAAAAAAAATGATTTATATATTATATCTGATGAAATATATGAAAAGTTAAATTATGATATAAAAAATAATCCGCATATAAGTATTGCATCGCTTAATGATGATGCATTTGCGAGAACTATTGTTATCAATGGATTTTCAAAGTCTCATGCAATGACAGGATGGAGACTTGGATATGCAGCGGCGAATAAAGAAATTACAAAGCTTATGTCTACAATTCAAAGTCATACAACATCAAATCCTAATACAATGACACAATATGCAGGTATTGAAGCGTTAAAAGGAAATAAAGATGAATTAAATGAAATGATTAAAGCATTTGCAAGAAGAAGGGACTTAATGAATAGTCTTATTAAGGAAATAAAAGAATTTGATTGCATCAATCCTATGGGAGCATTCTATTGTTTTATAGATATTTCAAAATTATTTAATAATAAAATCAAGAATTCAATGGAATTTGCAGCAAAACTTTTAGATGAAGAAAATGTTGTGGTAATTCCAGGAAGTGCATTTGGAAAAGATAATTATATAAGGCTTTCATATGCGACATCAGATGAAAATATATTAAATGGTCTTAAACGAATAAAAGATTTTGTGAACAATATTCTATAACTTAGAATTTTTGTTGAAATTTTTAGGGAAAATTATTATAATAGTATCATAGATATGAACATATATATTTTTATATCTGTAAAATAAAATTAAATGAGGTGTGTGTAATGATAACTAAAGAGGTTTTAGTTAAAAATGCAACAGGTTTACACGCTAGACCTGCTACATTATTAGTAAAAAAAGCTTCATCTTTTAAATCAGATGTAAGTTTAGAATTCAATGGTAAAAAAGCAAACGTTAAGAGTTTAATAGGAGTTTTATCATTAGCAGTTGGAAAAGATGCTAAAGTAACAGTTATAGCTAATGGTGATGATGAAGCTGCTGCAGCAGAGCAAATAGCAGATTTAATAGCAAACTTAGAAGACTAATTTTCAAATGGCTTATAGAGTAATCTATAGGTCTTTTTTTGTATAAAAAATATTATATTTATAATAAAAATAGTATAGCTAGGAAAGTTTTTGAATATATTTATACTAGTTAGGTAAATGAAATTTTTATTAGAGAGAGAGTAGGTGTTATTATGCAAGAAATAGAAGATTATTTAGAGTCTAGAATGGGAACTTATAGCTTCTTTTTTGAAGATTTAAAAAGTGGGTATGTATTCGGGTATAATGAAAACGTTAAGATGACAGCGGCGGGGTGCATGAAGCTTCCTATAGCAATTGCACTTATAAAAGAAGAAGAAGAAGGTAGAATTAACTTTTTAGATAAAATAAGAATTGAAAAAAAAGATAAAGTATATGGAAATGGTATAATACATGAATTTAATGATAGAGATTATACAGTTTTTGAACTTTTAGTTGCAATGCTTATACAAAGTGATAATACAGCTGCAAATAAAATTATCGATATTGTTGGAATGAATAAAATTAATGAAACAATAGGTATATTAGGACTTAAGAATACGAGCCTTAATAGAAAGACTAATGATGAAAGAAGTAAAGTTATAGAAGTTGAAAACATAACAACTTCATATGACCTTTGTAAAATATGGAGAATTTTAAATGAAGCATCATATTTAAATAAAGAAAATTCAACAATGCTTATAGATATATTAACAAGACAACAAAAGAAAAATAAACTTGCTTTATATATTCAAGATGATTTAAAAATTGATATATCTAGTAAAAGTGGTGACAAAACTGGAGTTGAAAATGACACAGAGTTTATAAAAATAGATAAAGGCAAATTTACATTTACAGTTATGTCAACAGGAATTCCTAATTCAGTTTATGGAACTATTACACTTGCAAAAGTAGGAAAAATGATGTGGGACAATCTTATGAATAAATGGAATTAATTTCTTGACAAAAAAAATATAAACTGATAAAATTAACTCAATTTAAGAAACCTTTAATTTGATCCAGAGAGGTCAGTAAGGAAGTTATTTTGAGATAATGTTATAATTTATCAAAATTAGTACGGCTAAAAGTCTTCCTTAAACTAGGAAGACTTTTTTTTGCGAAAATTAATAACAGTCTCTTCTTTAAATTTAACACAGAGAGGTTAAAAAGGAGTGAAATATAATGTTAAAAACTAATTTAACAATAAAACATCTTATAGAGCCAAAGGATTTATCACTAGAAGAATTAGATGATATCTTTGAGCTTTCAAATCAAATAATAGAAAACCCAAGTGAGTATCAAGACAAATGTAAAGGGAAGATACTAGCAACTCTTTTTTATGAACCAAGTACAAGAACAAGATTATCATTTGAAACAGCTATGTTAAGACTTGGCGGACAAGTTATAGGATTTTCAGATGCTAAAGCAAGTTCTGTATCAAAAGGAGAGTCAATAAGGGATACAATTCAAACTGTAAGTTGTTATGCAGATGTAATAGCAATGAGGCATCCGCTAGAAGGAGCAGCAAAGCTTGCATCAATGTTCTCAGAAATTCCAGTGATAAATGCTGGTGACGGAGGGCATCAACATCCAACTCAAACATTAACAGATTTATTAACAATAAAAAGTATAAAAGGAAATTTAAGTGGAAATACAATAGCATTATGTGGAGATTTAAAGCATGGTAGAACTGTTCACTCACTTATAAAAGCACTTTCAAGATATAATGATAATAAATTTGTTTTAATCTCACCAAAAGAATTAAGATTACCAGATTATATAAAAGAAGATATCTTACAAGAGAATAATATAGAATATATAGAAATAGATAAACTTGAAGATGGAATAAAAAATGCAGATATTCTTTATATGACAAGAATTCAAGAAGAAAGATTTAAAAGTAAGGAAGAATATGAAAAGTTAAAAGGTGTTTATATTTTAGATAAAGAGAAAATGAAACTTGCAAAAGAAGATATGATAGTTCTTCATCCACTACCAAGAGTAAATGAAATTAGCTATGAAGTAGATAATGACAGTAGAGCAAAATATTTTGTACAAGCTAAAATGGGTATGTATGTAAGAATGGCTCTTATAGCAAAACTTTTGGGGGTAGCATAAAATGAAAGAAATAAAAATTGAAAATAGATGTTCAAATCCAAACTGTGTGACTAATCACGAAACTTATGTTAGTCCAAAATTTATTCTAGTAAATAAAGAAAAGAAAAAATATATGTGTGAATTTTGTAGTGCTGAGCACAAGTTTAATAAGTAAGGGGTATGAATATGGAGTTATTAATAAAGAATGCAAACATAGTAGATAAGGCTCATAATTTTTATGGTGATATATATATAAAAAATGGAGTTATAAAAGAGATTTCAGATAACATAGATAAAAATTGTAAAGTAATAGATGCAAGTGGTAGAGTTGTAATGCCGGCATTTATAGATACACATGCACACTTTAGGGATCCGGGTTTTACCTATAAGGAAGATATAGAAACAGGTTCTAAAGCAGCGGTAAGAGGGGGATATACAGCAGTAACTCTTATGGGGAATACAAATCCAATATCAAGCACAATAGAAGTTGTTGATATGGTAGAAAAAAGAGCTAAAGAGATAGGGCTAGTAGATGCTTATCAATGTGCAACAATCACAGAAAACTTAGATGGCAAAACATTATCACATTTAGAAG
>JBOGAY010000013.1:0-10679 GCA_051655925.1 Sarcina sp.
ACCGAGATTTTGCCTTAAGCTTCCTTCAGATTCCACCTCACGATGGACACCCTTGCTCTCGGCTAGTGGTTGGCACTATCAACCCCCACATCGGACTTTCACCGACTAGTCCATACCCATGCCAGGCACACTAACAAAAAAGCCTTAGCTTACATAAAGCTAGGGCTTTTTTATCAATTAGAATATACTATTCAATCATAATATAATATCTTTTTATAGAGTTTTCTTTTGTGTTGATTTCTAAAATAATTGAATCTTGTAAAAATGTTAAAGTAGATGATAGAGAACCCTTAAGTAATTTAGAGATATCAATTTCTGTTGTTTTTGAGTCTTCTAATGAAGCTATTTTAATTATTCCATTGTTTAAATTAGTATTTTCTATAACATAATTATTAAAAAGTGCATTTTCAGGTCTTTCAATTTTCTCTATGTTAGAAATAATATTTGAAGAGTCTAATTTATTAAATTTTTTAGATTTTTTATCAAATATAAAGTCATTATTATTTGATGTAAGTATTATAAGGTGATCTTTAGAGTCAATCATACTTTCGATAAGTATAGAATTTTCAAAATTAAATTTATAAGTTTGATCTGCTATAAAGTCAATGATAGCAACTTCTGATTTAAAGCTTTTTGTTACATGTAAAAGAGCATAGTTGTCATTTGATACTTCAGGTAAAAAGCCATTGAAAATTAAGTCTTTAGTTTCTTTTTCAATTTTTTCATTTAGAATATTGTAATAAATAATTGAATTATCTAAAATAATTGCAAGTGAATTATTTGTAAGCAATGTAGCTCTTGAATTTTGATTATTTGTAATTTCTAAAAGATTAAGAACAAATGAATTATTATTAGTCCTATCAAAGATATAGATATCGCTTTTACTTTGAGCAGTTATATATTTATCATTTATTTGTATATTAGAGTAACTTAGCTTGTCCTTAAATATAGTTTGAGCTTTTTTAGTTTTAAGATTATAAGTTTTTAAAGAACCTATAAAGTTATCAGTTTTTTTATCTTTTTTATCATTTTCAAAAAATATAATAACATCTTTATAAATATTTGTTATATTTATATACCCTTCTAGTGTTGCAGAATTAGAAATTTTATTTGGCAATGTGTAAGCTGTGACAGACTTTCCATCACTTAGTGATCCAAGTGATATAGGTGTTGTATCTTTGATTGCATTAAAAGATACTTCTTTTTCAACTACTGAATTAGTCGTGTTTGTAAAATCTTTAATCATTGTAGAAATTATATAAACAATGGTTAAGCTACAAATGATAATTAAAATTTTTAAGAAAAAGTGTTTAATTTTAGTAGATTTTTTCATAGGTTTTTTAGGCCTTTTTCGAGGAACATTTTGATTGTCAGTATAAAAAATTTCCTCATCATTATAATTGTTATTTTTCAATTTATAATCTCTCCTTACAATATTATTAATAATATACCAATTATAATTTACCATTATTTTACTTTTTATTGTATAAAAATTTATTAAGATTAAAAATAAAAGATATTTTTAGTCTTAATAAACTATAAAAAAACAGCTCTTAGTATACTAAACTAGAAGCTGGTTTTTTATAGAAAAGTTTTGAAAGTTACTGTGCCTTGTGGCTTTATGTTAAAGGTAATTCAATCTATAATAATTAAATAGGATTCAAAAGTTTTAAAGTTAGAATGATCACTAGGTGTAAAGGCAAATATTAAGCTATTTCCATGTACATAAGCAGTTGGAAATGAATAATAACCTTGTGATATATCAAAGTTAATAGGATGAGTTTGCGAGTTTTTTAAATCTACTAAATAAGTTTTAGAGTTATAATTTGTACTATATTCATAAAAGTCAGTTGTTGAAATTGCAAAGTCATTTATTGAAGAGGTTAAAAGATTATTATAATGATTATCAGATAGTACAGAAGAAATATCACAAGTAGTTTTATCAAAAACAATATTAGAAGTATCAATGTCCTGACTTTGTAGAACTATTTTATCTTCATAATTTAAAATAGAAGATACAGATATTGATTCTAAATTTTCAAATGAATACATTTCACCATTATTTTGATTTATAAAAGTGAAAGTAGTATTAAATTGTGAGTCAAGTAAATATCTTTCTAAAATAATATACTCATCAGAAATACCTAGTATTTTATCATTTTCAGTAGACTTAGGAAGAGTATACATATTTTTAAATTCATTTGTTTCAATATTATAAGTAGCAAGCCTATCAGAAGTTAAAAGGTAGAGAGTATTATTTTGGAGTTTAGATGATAGTTGATTAAAATTTTCTTCAGCAGTTATTTCAGATAAAGTATATATCTTCCCAGTAGAAGTTGCTCTATCATAAATATAAAAATCATTATCAAGTTTGATTACAACATATTTTTCACTCATATAGTAATCAAAATTTGAGTAATTTTGCAAATCTGAAAAATTTAAAATATTCTTAGACTCTTTGCTTTTAACATCATACAAAATAATATCACCATGATAAAAACCATTTATTAATCCTGTATTTTTAGAATACAAAATAGAAGAGTCTGAGAAGCCATGAAGAGATAACTCATTTGGTTCATTTCCACTAGTTAGATCAAACTGAGGTAATTCATAAGCCTTTGCAATTCTTCCATCAGATAATGTTGCTATTTTAAGTGGAATAATATTTTTTTCAAATTCTGAATTTTCTCTATCAATAACTTGTGTGCTTTTATAAATAGCAGGAATTAAATCTTTTACTGCTTTGTTTTTTTCAATGCTTTTAAAAATATTAAAACTAGTTATTATAGTAAGAAGTATAAGAATACAAGTTCCAAAGTTCCCAAAGTGATTAATAATTTTACGTAACAAAATCTTGTCCCCCTTTTATGATTTTTCAACTGAAATATAGTAGCGTCTAAAATATTTATTTTTTACAACCTCAAATTCTAAAAGAATTCCAGAGTCATACTTTGTGGTATAACAATAGTTTTGAGGAGTTCCTATATAGGTAGATAAGTTGAAGTTTGTTTCTTTTTGAGTTTCAGTAGAGTAAATATTTAAAAGAAAACTTTGCATAGTAGTATCATCAACGTAGTCTTTAGCTGTTTCAAAGATTAAATCTTTATAGTTAGCATTAGAATGAAGATATGGAATATTGTTATAAATAGAATTATCTAAAATAGTTAGCTCTTTAGTTTCTTTATTAAACTTAGCATCAACATATCCTTTATCTGAGTTTCCATCTAAAAGTAGTAAAGAATCATCTTTATCAATAATTGAAAAGTTAGTTAAATTATAATCAAGAAGAATAACCTCATTATCATTTTTTGTATCTATAAGTAAAGTTTCACTAACATCAGTTTCATTATTAAGTCTTTCAATAATTACATATTCATCAGTTGCGCTTCTAAACTTATAAGAAAACTTTTCGGCATTTTCATTTGAAGCTATTATAGATGTTATATTTTTTGTTGGAATATGATAAGAATGAGTAGTGTTTTTGTAGATATAATAAATGCTTTCATCAAGTAAGATAGTGTTATAATCAAAACTAAGCATGATATTATCGCCAAGAGTATTTTTAAAAATATATTCACCAATATTAGAAGTTCTATCATAAATGTATAGTGAGTCTTGTAAGTCTAAAACAATATATTTATCATTTATAAAATTTTTGCTAAGAAAATAAGGTTTAGGTGTAGATAAAACAGTTTTGAATTCACCAGATTTTAAATTATATGTTTGTACAGGGCCAACACTGTAAGAAGAATCAGTTATTTCATCCTCAAAGAATAAAACTTCATCTTTGTAAATATTCAAAATTTCTATAGAATTTGGTAAAGCTACAGAATATTCAGGTTTTATAGGAAGCTCACGTAAATAAACATTTCTGCCATCTGAAAGTGAACCAAGTTTAATTTTTTCTAATGAAAAATCATTTATTGTGTGTGGCAATATATTAAGAGCGGTTGATTTTTGAAAATTTTCACCTATATTAAAAATTCCATAGTTAACAAAAATTCCAGCGATAACTACAAATAGTACTAAAAGACCAGTAGGCTTTTCTTTATTTATATTTTTTTTAGATGGAATTATATCCTTACTTAGTTTTGTATTTATTTCTGGTGATATAATATTTTCAGTAGTTTGTATCTTAGTTTCTTTATCTTCCTCTACAATAGTTATTTGATTATCTGTATTACAGTAGTCAGAGCCTGTATAGTCAGAGTTTGAATGGTTATAATAATCATAGCTTTGATTACTTTGTGAATAATCATAATTATATGAAGAATTCTCATAATTTTGATTATAGTTATAATCATCAGGAGTAGAATTATATTCATAAGTATAATCATCAGTTTCTTCTAAATTTATATTGTTATTTTCAATATCTTCATTTTTAGTAGATTTAATATCTTTTTTATTAAAAAATTTCAAAATCTCAACTCCTTTTAAAATCAATAATTAAATTCCTTAAATTGTAAAAATATCTAATTAATATAATGATATCATCATATATAAGATGATTTTATAAGAATTTCTTAATAAATCTAAAAATAAATAATAAAGATATTTTATTTTAAATAATTTTAGAGAGTAATTCACATAATATGTTATAGACAAAAGTAATCAATCGATTTAGAAATATGAAACAAAAGGTGAATTAATAAGATGAATATATTTTTTTTAGAAGAGAAAGAAGATACTGATTTAATTGCAAAATCTCATTATGATAAGCATGTAGTAAAAATGATACTTGAAACAGCGCAAATTCTATCAACTGTAAGTAGACTTAATGGTTTAGAACAAGGATATAAAGCAACACATAAACATCATCCTATGACAATTTGGGCAGGAGAAAGTCTTGAAAATTGGAGATGGCTTAAAAGACTCGGGATTAGTCTTTGCAAGGAATATACATATAGATATGGAAAAATTCATAAAACTGAAGGGGTAATAAATATTTTAGAAGAACCGCCTATTGAAAATAAAGGTTTTACAACTCCACCACAATGTATGCCAGATGAACACAGATGTGAGGAAAATGAATATGTAAAAGCCTATAGGAATTATTATATGAAAGATAAAGCTCATATTGCAAAGTGGACTAAAAGACCAGTTCCAGATTGGTTTATAGAAATAAAAAATTTTGGCGATAAAGATTTATAGATCTTTTTTATAAAAAAACGGATATTGAAAGAAGGGAGGCATAAAAAAATAGTCATGTGAAAGAATTTTTAAGTAATTTTATTTGTTTTGAATATAAAAAGAAATAAAATTTGATATAATAAAAGTAATAAAAAGTGACAATACTTAAGAAGAGATAATGATGAAAGAGTAGGTATAAAATGAGTAAACATAAAATAGAGGACAGAGTTCTTAAAGAAGTTGGAACACTCTATAGTAATGGGCTTATAAAACTTTTAAATGCTGATTTTAAAATTAGAAGGGAATTAAGTAGTGAAGTTACAGGAGTAAAATCTTCTAGAGATATGGATATGTTATTAGAAACTGATAAAGAATATTTAGTAAATATTGAATTTCAATCATCGATAGAAAACTTAGAAAATGACTTGAAAAGATTTAGGTACTATTCGGCAAGCACTATGTTAGCACAAGGAAGAGATGTAAAAACATATATTGTATATAGTGCTAAATTTAAGCCGAAAGAAATAATTTTAAAAGGTGAATTTGGAGAGTTCAGACCAGTTCCGATATTTTTATATAACATTTCTTTAAATGAAGAATTAGATAGAATAGCGACCTATGAGGACAAACAATTGACAGAATACGATAAAATAGTTTTAGTTTTATCTACAGGATTAAGATATGAAGGTAGTAGGTTAGAACTTATAAAGAAAGCTATTAATTATTTAAATAGTTCAACAGATAAGGAAACTATAGGTAGTTTATTATTAGAATTATCTTCAAAGTTTTTAGATAAAGATGAGTACAAGAAGGTGAAGGAGGCAATTACAATGGTTGATATAGTTAGAGATATAAGAGAAGAAGGAATACAGGAAGGAATAAAAGAAGGAATGAAAGAAGGTCTCAAAGAGGGACTTAAAGAAGGTGTAAAAGAAGGGAAAAAAGAAGCAGTAAAGGCTTTTTTAGATGTTTTTGATGATGAAGAAATTGCTAGACGATTAAATCTTGACTGGAGACTTGTTAAAAAAATAAGAGAAGAAGTTAATAATTAAAACTTGAGTGAGTAAGCGAAAAGCCGTGCGAGAGAAATTTTGCATAGGCTTTTTGTAGTTTATTGGTTAAGATATATTTAAAGTATATAATAAATTATATTAGAAAATTTATAACGGAAGAAATGGGTAACCTTGATAAAGAGTTATTTGTTTTATCATAGTAATTAGTAGTAAATAAATTATAATGAGGAGAATTAATATGTATAAAATTCCAGAAAATAAAAGAAGAATCTTAGAAGATTTAATAAAAGGATATAATGAAACAATGCTTTTAACTTATATACAAGGACATATGGGAACAGCTTATGCAGATGATATTGGTAATCCTAAAAGTGCAAAAATTTTAGTTGGAGATTTTTGTTTCTTTGTGGGAGAACTCAACAAAGAGTTAGTGGAAAGTAAAGAGGGAATGAAAGAGAACTTTGCTATTATGACTTCTAATAATGAAAAGTGGAATGATTTAATCGAAGAAGTTTATAAAAACACGAATAAAAAGATAACTAGATATGCAATTAAAAAAGAGAAAGATATATTTGATAGAGCGTATTTAGAAAAGATAGTTGAGAATTTAGATAGTAAATATGAAATGAAATTAATTGATGAAGAAATTTATGATAAAGTTATGAGAGAAGATTGGTCTAAAGATTTATGTGCACAGTTTAATAATAAAGAAGATTTTTGTAAAAGAGGACTAGGCTTTGTAGCTTTAGAAAATAATAAAGTGATTGCGGGAGCTTCATCATATAGTGCATACAATGAAGGAATTGAGATAGAGATTGATACTAAGAAAGAATATAGAAGAAAAGGACTTGCATTAGCTTGTGGGGCAAAATTGATTCTTGAGTGTTTAGATAGAAATTTATACCCAAGTTGGGATGCTCATAATCTCGTAAGCGTAGCATTATCAGAAAAGCTAGGTTATAATTTTGACTATGAATATATTGCCTATGAAGTATGGTGGTAAGTATATAGAACGAATTGTTAAATAATTAAGAAGAAGTATAAAATAAAAGAAAATTTTTCTTATTTTTTTATTAAGATTTTAAAATTATCAAAAAATACGAATTTTTCATGATAGAATGATAATGCTATTACATTGAAAAAGGAGATTTTTGATATGAGCGTGAAAAGAGGAATTACTAGTATAGCACTTTGTGGAGTTTTATTCTTTGGGGGATCAGTTAGCGTACTAGCAGATGGAGCTAATGTAGTTACACTTGGAACAGATTTAAGTGATGACCAAAAGCAAACTGTTTTAAAATATTTTGGGGTAAAAGAAAATGAAGTTGTTGTTTTAGAAGTAAACAATGATGAG
Organism: Sarcina sp.; assembly: GCA_051655925.1. Taxonomy (GTDB): domain Bacteria; phylum Bacillota; class Clostridia; order Clostridiales; family Clostridiaceae; genus Sarcina. Next base: position 7,498 of record JBOGAY010000013.1, read on the forward strand.
GAAAGAAAATATCTTGAGGGAGTTGCATCAGAAGCTCAACTTGGGAAGAAAACTTTCTCATGTTCATATGTTGAACCAACAACTAAAGGTAGTGGAATAAAAGTTAAAACTGTTAACTTAACATATGTAACATCTAATATGATAGCAAGTACACTTGCAACTTGTGGAATCACAGATGCTAACGTTATAGCAATGTCACCAATGCCAGTTAGTGGTACAGGGGCTTTAACAGGAGTTATGAAAGCATTTGAAGATGCCACAGGTGAAAAGCTTGATGAAGAGAAAAAAGAAATTGCATCAGAAGAATTAGTTATAACAGGGGATATTGCTGGAGAGGTTGGACCTGATAAGGCAACAGGAATAGTTAATGATATAAAAACAGAAATTATCAAAGAAAATACAAAAGATACTGTTCAAATAGCTGAAACTATTATAAATGTAACTAATAATTACAATGTTACTCTTACAGAGCAGCAACAAAAAGATTTAGAATCTTTAATGAAAAAGGTTGCTGATCAAGAATATGATTATTCACAAATTAAAGATACTTTAAAAGAAATTGGACAAACTGTTGAAGATAAATTATCAGTAATGGGTGAATCGATAGATAAGGGAACTTGGCAAAATATAAAAGATACTGTATCAGGTTGGTTTGAAAGTATTGGAGATTGGTTTAGTGGAATATTCAATGATATGGAAGAAGATCTTGGAATACTTGGACAAACTAATGATAATTTACTTGGAGATGATGTTGTAGTTGATGCAACAGATGAAAATGCTATTGCAACAGGTGGAAAAGATATAGCTACAGAAGCTAAAGGATTCTTTGAAAAAATATGGGATTGGTTTAAAGGATTATTTAGTAGCGAGAACAAAACAACTGATACTAACACAGAAAATACAACAGAAGAAAATGAAACTGGAACTGATGAAAATGAAGAAAATTCTGATCAAGGAATTATAGGTGGTAGTGAAACACCAGATACAGAAAATGATAAAGAATCAGAAGAAACAACTGATCCAAATCAGCCAACTAGTAATGATGGAACTGAAAATAAAGATGATACAGAAAATGTAGAAAATTCAAATACTGATAATACAAATGCAAATGAAGGACAAGGGGATGCACAAGAACCAGAAGTCCAAAATTAATAAAGCAAAGGCTGTTGATTTAAAAAATCAATAGCCTTTAAATTTAAAGTATAATGTTTTAGAAATTAGAGATGATATTATAGAAATGGTTTCAGGTGAAGAAATTGATATAATAATAGATGAAGAATTTAGAGCAGGACAAAAAGAACCAAAAACAAAAGAAGAAATATATTCAGCTATGATAGTTCTTGGATTTTTATCTTACTATGACGGATATTTAAAAATTCCTAATAAAGAGCTAATGAAAGAGTTTGAAAAGGCTTTAAGAGATGAATCATTTGGAGATGTATCTATTAGTAGCTGTACTTTAAAATGATGTTAAATAAAAAATAGCGTGAAAGTTGATTAAAACTTTCACGCTATTTTTTCATTTCATTTTAAGCGTATATTAAATTCATTTTTAGGGAAACTAAAATCAAAGATAATAAAGCCTCTAGTCTTATAAGTGTAACTAGCACTTGTAAGATTCAACAGATAAAAAGGGTATCTGAGGAACATAAGACCAAAGACTTCATTTAGTATTCTGACCATTTTTAAAGTAAAAAAAGAAATTATAAAAAATACTGTTTTGCAAAGACTTCAAGAGGTCTATCAAAATATAAATGAGAAAGGTGCAAAAAGATATATAACAACTATGATTTTAAATACTATATTATTTTTTGAAAAGTTATCAAAGCAACATAATATTAATTTAGTAACAAGAAATAGAAAAAACAAAACTGCAAGAAAACAAAATTTTGTAGGAAGAACTTACGATAAAGAAGATTATGAGAGTATGTTTGATGATCCATCTAGTGCTTTTTGTTAAGAGAGATTATTACAGATGTAGCTTATATAATTTTTTATAGCAAATATCAATAAAATATCATGGTTTAAGTGCAGTAGTTCAAAGTAAATTTGGATAAATGTTAAGTAATTGTATATTTTCTGTAATTTATAATTGATTTAAACATTTTCAATAAATTGTACATTTTCATATGATATCTTAATAGTATCAACTTAGAAAGATAGTAACTAGCTAATGACAAATTTAAAGTAGATATACGTAGAAGCTAGGAAATTACTTAGTTATAAAAGATAAAAAGGAGCGGGTATTAATGAGATTAGGAAATAATGAAAAGATAAATTTAGATGGGAAATTACATGAAATTATAAGTTACAACACAAATGAAATGTCAGCATATAAACTTGCAGGATTCTTTAAAGAATTATTTGAGAAAGCATCTTCAAAAGGAAAAGATTTTATAGTTAGAGCAGACAATGGGGATATAATTAATGTAAAATCACATGGAGTTTATTTTATGCCAGAAAACGGATGGGAAAATTCAGCAAAACAAAGAGATGATTATTACGGAAAAATGAGACTTTGTGTATTTGATGAAAATGACAAAGAATATGAGGTAGCAGCATTTGATGATTGTTATGAAGAAGAGAATGTTCATACAGTAAAAATTAATTTAGTAAAAATAATAGTTTCTGATGCAGTTGTTGTAGAGATTAAAACAGCTAAGTAAGAAAACAATTAAAGATACACACAAAAATGCAAAGAATTAGTTAACCAATATGTAAAATAGATATTAAATTTACATTGAGATAGACGATAAATAAATTAAGGTATAAAACTAAGAATTAAAATCTGCAAATGGAATATTTATGCAGTATAATTTAAAGAGGATATTTTATATATTCTCTTTTTTAGTGTATAAAAATAAAATTAGTGAAGTTTGAATGAAAAAATAAAATGTGGACAAGCTTTTAATATAGGTAAAATAAGTAGTTGAAGAATATTTGGTATGAAAAGGAGTAGGGGGAAATGTCATTAATAACAAAAAAGTTTTTTGGCAATATAAAGGATAAAGGGCATAAAGGAAAAATACTATCTCAATTAGAAAAATTTGAAAGAGCTTTAGTTGAAAATAAAGAATTTATAAGAGAAATACCTAAAGGGTTTTGGATTAGAAAAATAAATAACACTAATATTTTTAAATTTAGGCTAAATAATGGAGATAGAATACTTTACACATATATTG
>JBOGAY010000014.1:0-5246 GCA_051655925.1 Sarcina sp.
TGAGCTACTATGAATAAAATAACTCCAATGATAAATCTTCCAATATTGAAAACTGTAAGGTTTGACTCAGTTTTTATTTTTTTAGGCTCATCTGAAACTATAATCTCTTCTTCATAATTTACTTCTTCTTCATCAATAACCTCAACATCCGGTTCAAGTTTAAATGTTATATCTCTAATCGCTTTTTTTACTTTATCTATGTCATTAGCATCATTAAGTGTTACTACCATTTTTTTAGCCGCAAAATTTAATGTTGCTTCTTTAACCTGTGCAAGAGCATTTGATTTTTCTTCTATTTTCCCTGCACATCCTGCACAATTTAAATCTTTAAATGTAAGTTTAAAACTATCTTTTATTTCTTCTTTGTTATAATTAACAATTACATCTGGCTCTAATTTAAATACTATTTTTTTTACTTCTTCATAAATGCTCTCGTCATCAGTTCCTTCATTTAAATCTATAAATAAAGCCTTAGTTGAAAAGTTCAAACTTGCTTCTTTAACACCTGAAAGTCCATTAGTTTTTTCTTCTATCTTACCTGCACATCCCGCACAATCAAGATTTTCTAATGTAATTTTCATATTTTTAAGTTTAACACTCTCTTTTTTATTAATTTCTTTCACCACCACATCTGGCTCTAGTTTATTTACAATTCCCTTAACTTCTAATACAACCTCGTCTTGATCTTTTTTATCATGTAGCTCTATTAGTAATGCCTTAGTTGTGAAATTTAAACTTGCTTCCTTCACCTTTTCAAGATGCGCTGTTTTATCTTCTATTTTTCCTGCACATCCTGCACAGTCAAGTCCCTCTAAGTAAAGTTTTACTTCACTCATAAAAATACCTCCTATTCACTTATGTGGTTTAATCCCTCATTGAATATATGCTTAACGTGATCATCATCTAATGAATAATAAACAACTTTTCCTTCTCTTCTAAACTTTACAAGCTTTGCATTTTTTAGAACTCTAAGTTGGTGAGATACTGCTGATTGACTCATATTAAGTGTTGTTGCTATATCACAAACACACATTTCAGCTTCAAATAAAGAACATAAAATTTTGATTCTTGTACTGTCTCCAAATACTTTGAATAGCTCTGCTAGGTCATACAATGTTTCCTCCTCTGGAAGTTTTGCCCTAACATTTGAAACTACATCATCATGGATAACATTCTCTTCACATTTTTCTATGCATTTATCTAAACTATCTCTACTCATTATTTTTCCTCCAATTTCTTCATATGAATGATTGTTCATATGTTCATACTTTCATTATATTCATCTAAGCATAAATGGTCAATACTTTTTTCTCTTTTATATAAAATATAAAAAAAAAGAATATAAGTGACTAAAAGTCACCCATATTCTTATTGGTATATTTTATTGAATTTAGTTGCTGTACTACTATTAAAGACTATTGAGTCAACAATATATTGAACAACACTATTACATATATATGTTGCAAATAGCAAATCATTTTCATATGACTCTGATTTTAAATATAATTTATGAGTATCTAAAATAAATTGCTCTATATTATAATATCCTAAAATTTTTATTCTATCATTTGAAAAAACAAAATCTTTTGCTATGCTTGAAAGATCTTTCTCATAGCGAACATGTTTGTTCATACTATGCTTAAATTCCCACCTTTGACTATGAGGTATACAAAAGAAATCACATAAAAAATGACATATAACACCTAACTCTTGACTAAATCTAACTGTTGCACTCATTTTATTTATTTCTTTATCTGACAAAGTACTTAAAGCTCTTATTTTATCTATTATCATATCAAACGATTCATCCATATAATGTTTTTTCAACTTATATTTTGAAACCATATCAGGTTTCACATTTCCATAAAGAAAATTATTATAGCTAATTTTCTCTCGCTCATTTAATTCTAGATTATGATAGACATATCTAGCTATCATAAGGTGTGTGTTAGCCATCATAATAAAGCATCTCCACTCTTTTTAAATTTAAAGAGTACATTTTTTAAATCATTAATAAATATAATTTTGAATATTAGCACATAGCTCTATATTTAAAGTATCATCCTTTAATGTCTTTTTATAAGAACAAAGGAATTCGTTTAATTCATTATCGCTAAGGTTAATATCTTTTACACTCTTTATAAAAACATTATTCCCATCTAGCTGAATTTCTATATCATTTATATCATTCTTTATTTTATATGTTGTTAAAGCTTTTTTTCCTATTCTAGCTTTATATTTTTCCTCAAAACTCATAACTTTTCTAATTTCTTCATAACTGTCTTGAACATTAGCCCCACCAAACATATTTGGATTCATCCCCATACTTTTCATCATGTTTGGATCCATGTTTGCCATTTGTGAAGAGATATCATCCATGCTCAATCCATATTTACTTAACATTTCTTTTTGAATATTCATAAGTTTCTCTTGTGAAATATTATTTTCTTGCATATACGCACTTATCTCTTGTGATAATTGCATCATACTCATTTTGCCTTCAGCCATTTTATAATAAAGGTCGTATATATAATTTTCAAAACTATTTACGTCTTTATCTCTTACTTTATCTTTTAATTTACCAAAGTCTACTATTTTATCATCCATGAAAAATTCCTCCCATCTTTTAGCGAATGTTGCATATATGTTTATTCTATCATACGTTGCCTAAAATTCCCTATATTTTAATTATACTTTCCAAGCATTTTATTTATTATACATCTTTCCTAAAAAAAGAAAAAGGACTGATTTTGTATCAGCCCTCTATTCTTTCCCTACAAATAATCTTTATATTCTTTATTTTCACTTATTTTGCTTAATAAATGTTTAATTTCTTGATCCTTATTTTTATCCATTACGAGAAGTACATCCCCAGTATCTACTATTACAAGATCTTTAAGTCCAAATCCTATGACAAGCCTCTTATTGCCAAATACACAGCAATTTTCAGACTCATCTAAGTAAACTTTATCACTAACCGCGTTGGTATCTTTTGTTTGTAGAAATCTACTTAGAGCTGTAAAACTTCCTATATCATCCCAAGAAAAATCACATTTAATAACAGCTGCTCTTCTTGTTTTTTGCATTACACCAAAATCTATTGATATTCCATCAACTAATGAGTACTGCTCTTTTGTAACCTGTTCTTCATCATCTTGCCCTATATGCCTATAAATTTCACTAAGACATTTGCTAAGTTGTGGAATATATTTATTTATTTCTCTTATAATTGTGTCTGCTCTATTGACCAAATTGCGATACAAGAAAACCCAGTATTCACAATAGAATTTAATCTTTATGATGAGGTTCTAAAACAAAAACTGTATAACTCATATAAAAGATTCATCAAAGAATTTAACATTGATGAAAGTGCATATAAAAGTAAAATAACATCATTCATAAAAGAGAATGATGTTACTAAGCTTGATAATAACTACTTAATACCAGACCAGTTCAAGCTTTTTTGTAATCATCTTGGTATAGACTATCTTACTGCTAGTGATGATTACTATAAATTTATCTTCAATGATTATGCTAAGACTATTCTAAACCTTAGAAAATCTTTAGGTATGAACCAAAAACAATTTGCTAAAGAGCTAATTAGCTACTTATGAAAACACCAACTAAAGAAGAACTTAAAAAGAAATTTTTAGCTAATACTGAAACTTTAGAATCTATTTTAAAACTTAGTGATACGCCTAGCAAAACAAAATCTCTTCATCTACTACTTCATAAAATAATTTATAAAGTTACTCTATTTGAGAACAAGTCAATTGAAGTAATCTTTAAATAAAGTAATGATTAGCTATTAACTCTAATAAAATTAAAAAGAAACAATTTTATTGGAGTTATAACATGGCTAATCAACACAACAAAGTTAAATTACATTTTGCTGATGATGTTCCATCATTTAATAATCCTACAACAAATGTAATTCTAACTCTTGCTATTTTTAATATTATAAAACCAACACTTCCAACAAATAAGGATGATGTTGATAAGCTTATAAAAATCTTAAAAGAAAAACTATAAAGGAGGGATACTCCATTGAAAACTGCTGGTATATATGCAAGAAAATCTAAAGAAACTGAAAAAGGAGATTCTATCGATAATCAAATAAAGTTATGCCAAAATTACTTAGCTAATATGGGTATTGAATCATTTAAGATTTATAAAGATGATGGTTTTTCAGGTAAGAATACTGATAGACCTGCATTCAAACAATTAATGAATGATTGTAATAACGGTTCTTTAGATTGCATAATCTGCTATAAGTTAGACCGTATCAGTAGAAATGTATCTGACTTTACCTCTCTTATCTCAACTCTTGAAAAAAAGAATATCTCTTTCATTTCAGTCATTGAGCAATTTGATACTGGCTCTGCTATGGGTAAAGCTATGATGTATATTTGTAGTGTATTTAGTCAACTTGAAAGAGAAACTATCTCTCAAAGAGTTACTGACAATATGTATTATCTTGCGGAAAATGGTTACTGGCTAGGTGGTGAACCACCTACTGGTTTTACGAATTATAGAAAAACTTTTATAGATAAGACAGGTAAAGAAAAAACTTACTCTATCCTAACACCTAAAGAAAATGAAATTGAATTAGTTAAACTAATTTTTGATAAATACCTAGAAGTTCAAAGTCTTAGCCAACTTGAAAAATATATGCTGTCTAACAATATTAAAACTAAAAAAAATAAAGACTGGGCTAAAACTACACTAAGTACAGTATTAAAAAATCCTTGTTACGTAAAAGCTACCACAGAAACTATTGAATATTTTGAAGAACAAGGAATCAATTGCTTTGGTGTACCAGATGATTTACATGGTATTTTAATTTATAGAAGAAACAAAGGTAAAGATGGTCAAAAGCATCCTATTACAGATTGGATATATACAATATCAGAACATGAAGGAATTATAGACTCTCCTACTTGGTTAAAGGTTCAAAACTTATTAAAAGCCAATGCTAAAAAAGCACCTGCTAGAGGTTGTAGTCATACTGCTCTACTTAGTGGCTTAGTTAGTTGTGCTATTTGTGGAAGTCCTATGAGAGTTGCTTACGGGCAAAAAATTGCTGGAAGTGATAGAAAAAGATTTTACTATATGTGTACTATGAAACATAACTCTGGTGGAACTAGATGTAATAATAAAAATCTTAATGGAATTGAACTTGATGATATGGTTATTACTAAACTTAAAGAAGCCACAATAGATAAATCTCTACTTTTAGATAAAAT
>JBOGAY010000015.1:0-9383 GCA_051655925.1 Sarcina sp.
AATTTAAACAATTTTCGCATGTTCTTTTAAATCTTTTGCTTTCTTCATTCTTAATTCCAAGTATTGCAGTAACTGATTTTCTTGGAATAAGTAAATTTGTATCTGTAAGATTTAACCCTATAAGTCTTCTAGCATTTAAAGTATCTAAAAATTCCCCTTGTACACGTAAAGGTAAATCTCCATACCCAGGGCTATATCTAAAACTAAGACTTTTTCCATCTTTCTTACAATCTTCATATATTTCATCTTCAATCTTATCACAAACAGCTTCCACATAAGTTGTTGCAATAGAATCTAAAATTACAGTCTTTGTCATATCTCTTCTTTGCGTAAGTCTTATCATTTTTTCAATTTCATTTCCAAGAGTTACTGCCATTAAAACTACCTTATCACAATTTTCAAGACAACTTGCTATATCTTTTCCTATAAGTTTTAATTTAGTTCCTATTATATTTATAACATCATTTTTTCTTTCAATTTCATATGTTTCAAATAATATTTTTGGAATTACCTTTTCCTTAACTTCCTTTATGCTTTCATCTAATAAATTACTTAAAGCTTCATCAACTTCCTGTCCCTTATACCCTAAGTATCTTAAAACTTCATCCCTATCTATAATTATATTTTTCATCCTCATCACCAACTATAAAATAAAGCTATCTAATAAAAGATAGCTTTAAAAATTTAACCATATATCTCTAAAGAAAATCCTTTATCTAAAGCATCTTTTGCATATTCTTTTGCCCCAAACAAAGATAAGTCCTTATAATTTCCACATTGAATATCATTTGCTGCTGGAATTTCTGTTGCCTCTAAAACCACTTTCAAAGCCTTTTCAAGTCCTTCTTTTATCTCATAAGCTTCTTTATCTCCCCAAACACTAAGATAGAATCCCGTTCTACACCCCATAGGTGAAATATCAATAATATCACTAATTTCATCCCTTAAATAAGTAGCTAAAAGATGCTCAAGTCCATGCATTGCAGCAGTTCCAAAACTCTCCTTATTAGGTTGTAAAAATCTTAAGTCATATTTACTAACCTTATCACCTTTAACTCCATCAAGTGTACAACATTTTCTCACATAAGGTGCTTTAACCTTTCTATGATCTAGTTCAAAACTTTCTACTTTTTTCATTACTAACTCCTCCTAAACTATCTTTCTATTTAATGATGTAACAATAGATGTTACACTTTCATTTATCTTACTAGCCACATAAGCATTATTCATTGTATAAAGGTGGATTCCATCAACTCCACTTGATGCTAAATCTATTATTTGTTCCACTGCATAAGCTATACCTGCATCTCTTAGAGCAATTTTGTCATGTCCATATCTATCAACAATCTTCATAAATTTTTTTGGAAATTTTGCTCCACACATTGTAACTATTCTATCAATTTGCTTTCCATTTAAAACTGGCATAATTCCAGCTTGAATAGGAATATCAACACCTGCACTTATAGACTTATCTAAAAATTTATAAAAATCATCATTATCAAAAAAAAGTTGCGAAATTAAATGCTCTGCCCCTGCATCAATTTTTCTTTTTAACACCTCTATATGTCTATCTAAGCTTTCCTCTTTATTATGCCCCTCAGGATAACAAGCCCCTGCAATATTAAAACCTCCAAATTCCCTAACTGTTTTAATTAAATCATCTGAATATCTATAATTTCCCGTTAAAAATTCCCCATTTGGAATATCCCCTCTTAATGCAAGGATATTCTCTACATTTTTACTTTTTAAATTATCAAGAACTTCTTTAATTTCATCTTCACTAGAATTAATACAAGTTAAATGTGCAAGTGGCTCAATCCCATACTTATTTTTTATAAGTCCAGCTATTTCAGCAGTTCTATTATCCTTACTATTCCCACCTGCACCATAAGTAACACTTATAAAATCAGGACTAAGTCCTTTTAATTCATCTAAAGTTTTATAAATAACATCAATGGAAGAGCTAGCTTTAGGCGGAAAAACTTCAAAAGAAAAAACTAACTCTTTAGAATCAAAAATATCTCTTATTCTCATTTAAAATACCCCCAAATTACATATTGCTAAAACAAAAAAAGCACCTAAAAGGAGTATCCTTTTAGGCACAAAATCGCACATAAAAACTCACTCTTATCTCTCAGAAAACTGCAGGAATTAGCACCCATAGCAAATAAAACTATTGGTTGCTGGGTTTCACCGGGCCAGTCCCTCCACCACTCTAGATAAGTTATATATTTTTTAATATTATACATTATTTTCCTTTTATTGTAAATATTTTTATTTAATTATCCATTTATAAAAATATGAATACTATAAGTAATAATATGCTTTTAAGATAATTTATAAATTATGGAGGATTGAAATGAAAAATAAATCTAAAGTTTACACTAAAATAAAAAAAGAGATCCCCAAAAAAACTCAACCACAAATTCAAGTACCTCAAAATTTAAATCACAATGAAACCTTATTTAAAACTCCTATGGGCACTCCTGGCTCTTTAGTCGGTGTTTTTCCTATTATTTTATCTTAATTTGAAACCAATATTTACTGCGACTTAAAATACAAATATCCAATAAAAACAATCTCATCAAAACAAAATAAAGTTATTATAAAAAAATTTAAACTTATTTCTCAAAACAAAAAATTACTCATAGATGGTTATATTGAAAAAAATATTACGATTTGTTTTGATAATGCAGTTAAAGATCAAGAAACTATAATAACAATACCATTTAAAACTATAGTAAATATTACTTATTCAGTACCACCTAAATACGATACTGAATATCATAATAGTACAAAGAATTCTGATGCCTGTGAGTCTTTTTTCACACCTGGTGAAAAACTTTTTTGGGTACATGAATATACTAAATTAACAGAAACTCTTGAAGAAATAAGTACTGATTTCGGAAAAGAATATTTAACTAAACTTATTGTCACTCTTGGTTTATCAATTCTTCAAAATCAAAAAGTTTTCATTTGTGAACCTTGTGGAGAGGCTAATGTAATTGCAGAATATACTGCTTCAAAGAACATAAAAACACCTCCTAAAAATACTCATATAGAAGTTGGTTACAACGACTCTAGAGGACTAATTGCAAGAATAATTAAGGAATAAAATATTACTTAAAATTGTGTCAAAGTAGTTTACCTAACATAGTATATACTATGCAAAGCTAATAAATTAATAACTTAAGATAAAAACGGAGGTAAATTATTATTATGAAACTTAATTATTGTAACGAAGACCCTAATTGTTGTTGTCCTGAGCCAACTTACTGCGAATGTGAACCTAGAAAATATTGTAAATGTTCACCAAAATTAAGCCCATGTGCTCATCCTGTTTTATTTGAAGCTGCTTGCGGTTCAACTACTAACGTTCCTCAATCATTTGATATAACTGGAAAAGTTCCTGTTAATGTTAACCCTAAATCAGTTGTTTGTTTAACAGTAGACACAAGTTGCTTAAAAAGCCCTGTAATTCAAATTGAATTTTCTAGCCAAATCTTCATAAAATTCGCAGCTGCTCAAACAATGCCTGCAAGAGTAGAATTTGAACTTGTTAAATGTGAAAATGGATGTGAAACAGTATGTGGATCATGGACTTATTCACACTTTGACCAAGCTGCAGTAGCTAACGACGAACTTACTCATAGCTTTAACTTCACAAAAATTGAATGTAATTCATGCCCAGGTTGTACAACTTATTCAGTAAGAATGATTAACGTAATCAACAACCCTGCTGAACTTTTAATCTTTGATGTTAAAAACCCAACATTATCTGTTATTGCTAAATCAGGATGCTAATAAAAATTAAGTCTTTAAATTTTATAAGTGAATAAAAAACTTAATAAAAAGAGGGATGTAATTACATCCCTCTTTTTATTAATTATATTTATTTATTACTTCATAAAAATCTTCCCTTATCTTTATACCATCAAGTTCTTTAATTCCTACTTTAACAATGCCACCAACAATCATATTTTTTTTGAACTCTGGATCAGTTTGTACTTTCTTTTTTTCAGTAATTGTATCCCAAATGAATACTTTTTTCTCATCAAACCTATTTGAAATTCTCACCATATTAACTAGAAATTGCTTATATTTCTTCTCTTTTTTAACTTCTTCAAGTTTGTTTAAAACCCTTTTATAACTCTCATTCATTTCACCAACTATAAGCACCTTATACTTATCTAAAGCTGCTTTTCTTTCTTTTGCTCTAGGGAATTTTTCTATCTTCCATTCAATTGCTTTTGAAATGTAAAACTCATATGGTTTATTTAAATCATATTCAATTTTAAGAGGAGCATAAACTCCTTTATTATCAACTCTAAATAATTTTCTAGTCTCTAATTCTTCAAAGCTTATATTTTCTAAAACTTGTATTTTAGCCTTTTCACTAAAAATTTCAGTAATAAATTTATTTAAAGCCCACATTTCACATCTTAAAACTTCAATATCATAAAGATATTTAACAATAGTATTTTCATTTATCAAACTCTTAACTCGCTTATTTGTAAGTTTTATATCCTTTAAATTTATAACACAAACTTCTTTATCGTAAACTTTTATAGTTCCTTTCAAAAGTTTTTCTTTTCTCAAAAGAGATTTAGCATTTTTAGATAAAATACACCAAATTTCATCCGTATTAATATTTCCATCAACCACTAATTTATAATCTCTATAAATACAAGCATCAAGCTTTAATTTATTAACTTGATTTTGAACATTTCCCTTGATTTTAACCCTAACACCTATGTTTAATTTTTTATCACTAATAGTTAAATCAGTAACCTCTCCAAAGCCTATTTTAGGTCTTTGAAATTTATAAGTATCTTCTATTTGATTTTCTTTAACACCTATTCTTTTATAACCATAAGAATAGTCCCATAAAAGTTTACACTCATCATCATTAATAATCTCATGTAAAAGTTCTAAAAGACACATCGCTTCCTTATCTTTCTTTATCTTCGTCTCTTTTTTTCCTAATTTAAATCTTTTACTTTTATCATTTATAAGATTTTCTAAAAACTCAATAGCACTACCCTTTTCTATAAATGAATTACAATTAATAAGCTTATCATAAGCATATTGATCACCCAAAATATCTAAAAATTCTTCCATACCAGTTATATTATCATTTTCAACATAATATCTTAAAAAGCTATAACTAAAATCCTCTATAACCTCTCTTTTAATAGCCTTTTTTGTAACTTTGATCTTTTTATCATTTATTACAAGTTCCTCATCAAAAACAACTATAATATTATCAGTTCTAAGATTTAAATTTTTTATAAATCCTCTTTCTTTTATAACTTCTCTTAATTCTTGAATAAAAAATTCACTATTAGTAACTTCTAAATTTATAGCTTCACTATTATTAACCCTAGCTATCTCAGTCGCAGCTATCACATGATAATCTTTAATATCACTTATGTGATTAAATCTTCCATTATAAGATCTTGCGGCTATTTCTCTTAAAAAATCTCTATCATAATATCCACCAAATCCTATTGTACTAATAGAAATTTTATCTTCTTTAAGAGCTTCAATTTCTTCAAAACATAATTTCTTTTCTTCTTTTTGATTTTGAATATTTGAAATATACCCATCTGAAAATAATAAAATATGATGCTTTACTCCCCTTTCTTTAAGTGACTTTATCACCTTTTTGCTCTCTTTTAAAGCACTTGAAAGTGTTATATTTTCTCTAGCATAGACATTAGCATTAATATTTTTATAAATCTTTGTAAGTCTATAAGAAGCATCATCACATTTTACGCACTTTGCTATAACTTCAACATTCTCATCATCAGAATATAAAATTATAGATACATAATTTAATCCCTCTTTTCTAAGCACCTTTAAAGTTTCCTTCAAACTTTTTTTAAGATTTTCAATATTATCTCTCATACTTTCAGACACATCAACTAACAAAACATGATGATTAACACACTCTAATCTCTCTTTGTTTGACTTTAAAGAATAGAAATTACAAGTCCTCTCTCTTCCTTCTATCGGTAGAACTTTTTGTCCTAAAAAATCAACATTAGTCTTACCTATTTTCATAATAATTTACCCCTAAACAATTGCTCAGATTAAAAATCTACTATTTTAAATATATGAAATTATCTCTACTTTAATGTACATTTTTCACTTAGTATTTTTTTTACTAATTCATGAGATGTACCTAGTATTATGTAAAAAAGGACTACACAATCGTGTAGTCCCTAAAATTATAATCCTGATTCCTTAAACTTTGTTTCCATAAAGTGAGTTTGTTTATGAAGTATTGGTTTTAAAAATCCTAGTAAGAAGAAAACTCCTGCAAATATTAATAATGCTATAACATCTTGATGTACTGCACTCCAAATTGGTCCTGCAATAGCTTCTCTAAACCCATCAAGTGCATACTTAAATGGCCATAGGAATTCTATTTTTCTAAAGAATTCTGGTGTTGTTTGAATTGGATAAATTGCACCTGATCCTGCAACTTGGAATACCATAATTACAACACACATTGCCTTTCCCATACTTCCAAATAAAGAAACCAGTGTATAAATTATCATTGTAAATGTAAATGAACATAGCCAAGCTATCCCCATCATAAGCCACATATTATATGGACTAAATCCTAGCACAAACTTATCTCCAAGTGTTACTATTGTTGTTTGAACAAATGAAATAACAAGGAAGAATAACATTTTACCAAAATGAACTTGTAATTGGTTTGGTTTTTCATCTTCATTATTTTTAGCTTCAACAGTAAATAATGAAGTAAGTAAAAGTGCACCAACCCAAATTGCAAGAACTGTGTAAAATGGCATAATTCCCACACCAAAAGCAAAGTTTCCATACACCTCTTCTTGCTTAACATTAATAGGCGAAGCAAGGAATGATGATATTTGATCTGGATTTTTCTCAAGTAAATTTATCATATTATTTAAATCTGCCTCATTGACCTCTCCCGCCTTAGCTTGAAGTTGATCAAGTGTAGATTTAAATCCATCTATCTTTTGTTTTAACTCATTGGCTTTTGAAACAGTCATATCACTTGTTGAAATTCCAAAGTTTGCAAGTGATTGAAGCTGAGGAACTATACTTTTACTACTCTCAAGTAAAGAATTTGCATTGTTAAGTCCTTGTGTTAAATTAGATGAAATTGTATTAACTGTTGGTATCACATTTGAATACATATAATTATCTACATTATTCACACTAGCAACAAGATTATTACTTGATGCCTCAAGTGCTGTAAGTTTATCATTTATATCTTGTGCTTTTGCAGTTCCTGCATTTAATAATCCCATTATTTCATTAAGCTGATTTTGCTCATTAACTATAAGTCCTTTAACTTCACCTAACGCTTTTATATTAGCTGCTAAAATTGGATTATTAAATGTATTATTAAGTCCTTGTAAAAGATTAATATTCTTATCAATAACCCCCATAAGCTTATTAGTAAGCCCAAGTGCATTTGTAATAATAGCCTTTTGATTAGAATTATCACCAGCAGTATCATTTAATTGTTTTAAATCACCAATAAGGGATGCTAGTTGATTATTTATATTAGTTACATTAGGTGTATTGCTACTTATTGAACTTGCCACAGAATTTACATTTGTCTGTGTTGATGAAATCAAACTTTTACTTGCTGCAACTACTGACTGCAATGAATTTATTTGTTCTGTTATCTTTGGTAAATCATTTTTCATTACATCAAGGTAATTTGCAAGTTGCGTGGCACTCTCACTTGAATTATTTATATTTTTTGTTATCTCTGAAATTTTTGTATCTGCAGAATCCATAACTGTTTTAAGTTGATTTAACACCGGCTCACTTGTTTTAAGTTTTTCACCTAAACCATTTGCAAGTGTAATTGCTTGCTCATTAACTGCCTTAACAAAATTATCTGTAATTTCATTAGTTAATTTATCATTTGCCACCTCTGTAATTTTAGTCGCAATTATATTAGTTTTATCATTTACCGTATATGTTATAGTTGGTTTAATTGGATTGGCTGTTGTAAGCGAAGCTAAATCCTGTGAAAAATTCTTTGGAATTACTATAAGTGCATAATAATCTCCATTTTTAAGCTCTGGTGTACCAGCTTCAACTGTTGTAATTTTCCATCCTATATCATGATTATTCTTAAGCTGATCTATAACTTGATCACCAACATTCATAATCTTTCCATTAACCACTGTTCCCATATCTTCATTAACAACTCCAATTGGGACATTAGCTGTATTTACATAAGGGTTCCAGTTAGCCTTAAGAGTAATCCAAGCATAAAGTGATGGAATAAAACACATTCCAACTATAAGAATTATCGCTGCTTTATTCGTAAAGATTTTTTTAAAATCTCTTAAAAAAATACTAAATATCTTTTTCATGTCTTACCTCCTACTCCCCAATTCCTGATTCTTCAAACTTCTTCTCAAACTTAGTAAGTCTTCCATGAAGCTTTGGTTTAAGGAAATAAGCTAAAAGTAAAAATACAATAGCAAATGTAACAAGTGCTATTATGTCATATACAACATGCGAAACTATTGGTCCTGCAATAGCCTCTCTAAATAATTTAACTGCATAACTAAATGGCATTATAGGCTCCACAATTCTAAAGAACATAGGTAAAACCTGTATTGGATAAGTTCCACCAGTTCCTGCAATTTGAACTACCATCAAAACAATAGCAATTGCTTTACCAAAATTCCCAAAAAGAGCGACCAAAGTAAAAATTATTACACAAAATACTATACTTGTAATAACCGCTGCTAAAATAAATAATGGTAAATTTGCAGTTTGAACACCTAAGATATACTTATCTCCAAGCGACATTACCACTGCCTGAATAATACATATTGAAAGAAAAGTTAAAAGTTTTCCAAAATATCTTTCCCTTATACTAATTTTTTCAATTCCCTCAAACTGTGGTGGGTTAGTTTTTAATAATGATGTTAAAAGAAGTGCTCCTACCCAAAGTGCTAAAACTGTATAAATAGGTGCCATCCCTGAACCATAATCATTTATTTTAAAAACAGCCTCCTGCTGAACATTAAACGGAGTTGAAATAAAATTCCCCATTATAGCTGGATTTCCTTGAAGAACTGCTATAATCTGATCTAAGTTGTTATCATTTATTCCGCCTAAATTCTTTGCAAGCTCTGAAATTGTTCCACTAAATTGATTTAGTGTACTTTGTAAACCTTGTGCTGTACTAGCTGCCATCTGTGTATTAGAACTAGCTGAATTAACAACATTCTGAACTTTACCAACAAGACCATTTGCCTCATTTATAAGACCCGCTGCTGTTTTAGTTGTACTTGAAAGATTACTTCCTATTGACTGAAGTTGCCCTTTTGTACTGTTATTATAAGTACTTA
>JBOGAY010000016.1:0-2890 GCA_051655925.1 Sarcina sp.
GTTTTTAAATGTAATGCCAAGAACAACAGCTAGAGAACTTGTTGAGAGTGCTTTACTTGAGATGGGATTTGATAAAGATTATGCAAAGAGTGAAACGGAGAAGATGCTCTCTCACTTTGAGCTTGATAAAGAACTTTGGGACACTTACCCAAATAATTTTTCAGGTGGAGAGAAGTTAAGACTTAATATTGCAAGGGCTATGGTTAAAAAACCAAGACTTTTACTTCTTGATGAACCAACTGCAAGTCTTGATAATAGCTCAAAACTAAGGGTTAGAGAACTTATAGAAAACCTTAAAAATGAGGGGACTACAATGCTTGGAATCTTCCATGACTTAGAGTTTATGGAAGGGCTATGTGATAGAACTTATAACATGGAAAAAGGTGCTATGGTATAGGAGGATATTATGAGATTTGATATGCATATACATTCTAATATTTCAGATGGATCAGATGGGTTTGAAAAAATAATAAATGAGGCAAAATTAATAGGACTTTATGGAATTGCAATTACAAATCATGATACAGTTTATGGACTTGACGAGGCAGTGAGAATTGGAGAACAAGTTGGAATGAAAGTCATTAAAGGAATTGAGATCTCAGCTTATGACTATAAAAGAAATCAGAAGGTTCACATTCTAGGATATAACTTTAATAAGTCAGATTGCATAGAGAAGATATGTAAAGAAACAAGACTTGATAGACATGAGAATTCTGTTAAAAAGCTAGATACTCTTTTGAATAGAGGATATGAGTTAGACAGAGCAAAAATTTTAAATCGAAGTAAGTTTGGGGAAGTTTTGTACAAGCAGCATATAATGCATGACTTAATTGAAAAAGGTTATGCAGATACACTTTATGGTGATGTATATAAAGCACTTTTTAAAACTGGAGATTTGTCAAAGGATATAAGTTATGTAGACTGTTTTGAAGCTATAAAAGCAGTTCAAAATGATGGAGGAATAGCAGTTCTTGCACATCTTGGAGAGCTTAAAGATGTAAATCTGCTTTATGAGCTTTTGGAATTTGGACTTGATGGAATTGAGGTGAATCATGCAAAAAATAGAGTCAAAGAGAGGGTTCTTATAAGAGATTTAGCTAAAAAACATAATTTGATTTTAACTGGTGGAAGTGATTATCATGGAATTTATGGGGATACTTTTTTAGGACAAGAAGTCTGTAATGAGGAAGATTTAAAATTAAATGAAGTAAATTGGGGGATTTAATTTATGAAAAAATTATTTTTAAGCGTTTTAGCAATAGGTTTAACACTTACAACTTTAGTAGGATGTGGCGGTACTGGTGAAGCTAATAATAAAAAAGGAAGCGATACTATAAGAATAGTTTGGTACCCAAATGAGTCGGGTGGAGATCTTGAAGAGGCCAGATCTGAAATTGGGAAAATAGTTGAAAAGGCAACAGGTAAAAAAGTAGAGCATAAGCTTACAACAGACTATTCAATAGCAATAGAAACTCTTGCAAATGATGGAGCGGAAATTGGATTTACAGGTGCACAAGGATATGTTGAAGCCAATGCTAAAAATAAGAACATTAAGCCTCTTGTGGTACCAACAGGGCCTTCAGGAACATTAGATGATGCAGTTTATTATAGCTGGCTTGCTGTTAAAGATGGAAATGAGGACAACTATAAAGTGGCAGATAATTACTCAATAGATAAGATAAAGGGGCAGAAAATATCTTTTGTGTCAAATAGTTCAACTTCAGGATTTAAAGTTCCTGCAAACAGTATTATAAAACATTTTGAGAGTGAAAAACTTACACAAGAAGATTTAATGCAAGGTGGAAAAGACAAGTTCTTTAATGAAGTTTATTTCGGTGCTACTCATCAAGGTTCAGCAGTGAACCTTTTAACTGATAAAAGTGATGTAGCAGCTTTTTGTGACACTGTAATGATTAATTATATAGATACAGTGGAAGGAGAGTTTAACGCAGTGGGTACTACTTATAAAATTAAGGACAACTCAACACAGCCATTCAATAATTTAATAGGTGAAAAGTTTGTTGCAATACAGAGTACACCAGTTTTAAATTCTCCTTTTGTTATGAATACAGGAATTATAAGTGAAGAGGAACAAAAGAAACTTATAGATACTTTCACAAGTGATGAAACTTGTAACAATGAGCTTATCTTTATAAAAGAAGGTAGTAATAAGAAAGGATTCTTTACTAGAACAGATAAAGAAAAATTCTTAAGTGTTGTAGATGAATGGTTTGACCCAGTTAGAGCATTATCAAAATAGAAAAAAGAGAAAGCTTATATAAATTAGAGAAAGATAAAATGGTTGGACAAGCTAAAGAGAGGTAAGAGTTTCTTTTTTATGAATAGTTCAGAATAGAGAGAGATACTCCTACTAAAAGCTTGGACAACTTTAAAAGAGATGGAATAAAACTTGAAAATAGAAATTTGAAAGAGGGATTGATATGTTAAAAGTTAGAGGTCTTTGTAAAGAGTATAGTGGTAATGGAAACACAAAAGCTCTTGATAATATAAATTTCTTTATAAACAAAGGTGAGTTTGTATCTATAATTGGACCATCAGGAGCAGGAAAATCCACACTTCTAAGATGTTTAAATAGAATGATTGATTTTTCAGGGGGAGAAGTTGAGATTGATGGAAAGAGTATTGGTGAGCTTAAAGGAAAAGATTTAAAAGAAATTAGAACTAATATAGGAATGATATTTCAGCATTATAACCTTGTTGAAAGACTATCAGTTTTAGAGAATGTCTTACATGGTAGACTTGGATACAAAACTACACTTCAAGGAATAATGGGTAGTTACACAGAAAGTGAAAAGGAAAAAGCATTAGAACTTTTAGGAAAGCTTGGACTAACAGAACAGGCATATAAAAGATGTGATAATTTAAGTGG
>JBOGAY010000017.1:0-3886 GCA_051655925.1 Sarcina sp.
GCAAACTCATTGCCACAACCCGACCCATTAGAAAACTCACCATACTCATTTCTTCTAAAATAATACTTTGGAACTATTTTATTAAAATTAGATTCATTCGCATTTGTATGATGATTATAAACTACATCCATTACAACTTTTATTCCTTTTAAATGAAAATTCATAATCATCTCTTTTAGTTCAACTATTTTTGAATTTTCCTCTTGACCAACTGTATAACTCTGTTCTGGAACATTATAATTTTTAGGATTATATCCCCAATTATATAAATCACTACTTTCTCCTGATGAAAAATCATATATTGGCATAAGTTGAACATGAGTTATCCCAAGTGATGTAAGATGTTCTAATCCTCGTCTACTATTTATATCTTTACTTATATTAATCCCTTTATACTTCCCCCTATACTCTGCTTGAACATTAGAATTTTCATTACTTGTAAAGTCTCTAACACTTAGTTCATAAATAATATTACTTTTGCTATCTTTAGGTATTTTTACCTCTTCCCAATGTTTTGGATTCGTTTTTTTCATATTAATAACTATAGATCTTTTTCCATCCCTACTAATGTTTTTACAATATGGATCTGTTGCCTCTTCAAATTCACCTAAATTCTTTATTTTATACGTATAATGTACTCCATTTAAATTTCCTTTAATCTTTATACTCCATACACCCTCTATCTCTTTTTTCATATCCAATTCCTGTATAGAGCCTTTCCAATTATACAAAATAAGTTTTACTTCTTTAGCTATCGGTGCCCAAACTTTAAATATAGTTTTTTTCTTATCATATATAGCACCAAGTTCACCTTTATAATTAAATAACATTTCTATCATACTTAGGTCTTTATCTATATCAAGTGGATTTATTTTTTCAGGCAAAAATTTTTCCTCCATCTACTTTCCTCCATACCAAAGCTTATATTACATTATATTTAACATGCAGATAATTTTATAACCTTATTTTTCAATACAAAAATAAAATAAATAACCTTAATATAAAATAACATAATTTTTAAAACATCTAATTTGTCCTTCATATTGATATTCCTTATTTAAAGTAATATCTCTTATCACTGCATAATCAAAACTTTCACCATCAACATCATCCGAATAGTATGTAATTACATATCTATCATCAATAAAATCTTCAAATCCACCTACATTTTTATTGTACGTAATATTAAATATCTTATTAAACACACCTTTAACTTTTATATAATCACCATTTTCCTCTTCATAAAATACTATACTTTTATCTGAATCATAATAAAAATCACCCTTCCAATTAGCATGGTTAATATCACATACCTCTAATACATCTCCTGAATCTTTTTTTATTGAATATATCTTTTCAACTTCTGTATCAAAATATTTTTTTCTATAATATAAATTTTTTTTATCACTTCCTAAATATTTAATTACTCCACTTTTATCAATATTATCTATTACCAAAAATTTTAAATTATCTTCTCCTGCTTTTATACTATCGACAAACTTTGATAAATTAATGTAATTTATGCTATTTTCTTGCTTTATTTTTTTTCCAGTATCAAAAAGTCCTTTAAAATAATAAAATTCTTTCTCCCATGCCTCCCTATAAGCTTCTTCAAAAAATAATACCTCTTCATTTTTTATATGCTCTAACTGTATATAATCTCTAGCCCCTAAAACAAACTTAATATCTTTTATAAAGTAGCTCTCTATATCACTTAAATCAATTAAATATGCAAACTTATATCTAAAACTTTTGCTACTTCTAAACTTCAAAAATTGTCTACCTAAAAAATCTGCTTTTTCAATAAAAACAATAAAATATCTACTATTTATAATATTAATATGCTTAATTTCGCCTTCTAAGTAGATATTAAACTTTTCTTCATTTGTCTTATCACCATTAAATTGTATTTTAGACACATTTAGAATATTATTTTTTTTATATAATATAAATAAAATATCTTCTTTATAAAATATTTTATAATCATAATAAGATATATCATTAACTTCAAATCTTTTTATAATTTTTTCAAAATCATTTTTTATATCATAACTACAAACTAAAAACTCTTCCTTTTTGTCTACTTTTCTTTTTGTTGTATATACCAATTCCTCAGCTGTGTTATATATAAAATTAAAGAACTCATTAGAATATTTTTTTAAATTTAAAAATTCCATCCGACAAACCACCCAAATAATTTTATCCTCAATACAGTTTATTACTTTTTTTACTTTTAAATGTATAATTTAATAATAAATTTTAACGTAAAATATTTTTATTTACCGTTTGTTAATATTACTTTTATAGGAAAATATTGAATTTAATAGTAATACATATTAAAATTTTAGTGTAGACAAAATTAGAAAGGAGATGAGAATTATGAGCGTAAATTTTGATTTTGATGCAAGAAAAAGTCTTAAGACTGATATAACTTCAAAAATAGCTATAATTTTAACAGTTGTGCTTTCAATAAACTCAATAATAGTTTATTTTTTAAGCAAAAATTTAATACAAAAATTTGTGGTAGGTGATGCTACAAAAGTATCACCAGAGGTATCATTCAAAATATCTTTTTATTATTTTATTTTTTCATTAATACTAACAACTATCAGTTTAGTTTTAATTTGGAAGTTATTAGATAAGCTAGCAACTCTTTTAAATAATTTCAGAATTCATTTTGAACTTTTAAAAGAAGGTGATTTTTTCTATCATATAAGACCTAGACATTTCCTTAGAAAAGATGAACTTGGAGCCATAGCTAGTGCTACTGAAGGAATGCAAAATTCAATAGAAGATATGGTTACTAATATTAAATCTACAACACATCAAATGGAAGTTCAATCAAATAACTTAACAGATGTTTCAAAAGGTTTAAGAGATTCTAGTTCAAACATTGTTGATTCGATAACTGAAATTTCAAATGAAATTATTGATGAGACTTCAGCTATTACAGATATTGTTAATAGTTTATCAGTATTCAATGCATCATTAAAATCTAACGTTTCTGAAATCAACACTATATCAACAATGACAAGTGATGTAAGTGTTAAAGCTAATGAAAGCTTTAATGAAATGGCTAAACTTGATAATTCATTTAATAACTTTAATGAAATATTTTTAGACTTTTCTTCTACACTCACAACAATGAAAGCTAATATTGAAAAAGTTAATGATATAACTGATCTTATAAACAATATAGCTGAACAAACTAACCTTCTTGCTTTAAATGCTGCTATTGAAGCTGCTAGAGCTGGTGAAGCTGGTAAAGGATTTTCTGTTGTTGCATCTGAAATTCGAAAACTTTCAGAACAAACAAAAGAATCTTCTTACAAAATTAATAATCTTATAGTTGATGCTTTAAATAGTTCAACTAACCTTGTAAATAAAAGTGGTACTATGAAAGAAACTTTAATAGTTCAAAAAAACACTGTATCAAATGCTATTGATTCATTTAATACAATTTCTAACTCTGTTTCAGAAATTGCACCTAAAATCGATAAGGTTAACATAAGATCTAATGAAATATTAAATAATAACATAAATATTCTTTCAACAATGAAAGATATCCATACAACTTCACTTGAAGTTTCATCTTTATCAGAAAATATAAATGTTTCTGCTCAAACAATGAAAAATTCTAGTGAAACTGTATTAGAATCTGCACAAGAATTATCAAAAATAGTTGATACTAATCTTGGTACATTCTCACAATTTAGATTTGTTGATCCAAATAAAAAGAAATAATAGAAGGGGCTGTCGCACTAAATAATTAGTGTGGCGGTCTTTTTTTTCAAAAAAATAAATCCCAACTTTAAAAAAAGTCAGGATTTGAGTAAAATATAATTATGCAAAAAACTAATATTTTACAAGAAGATTATACTTTAAA
>JBOGAY010000018.1:0-4807 GCA_051655925.1 Sarcina sp.
GCCATTGCAAACTCTGATATTAAATTTACAAAAGCAATTGATTCTTGTTTGTTTAACGCACTTAAAAACATTAAAATCCTCCTAAAATTCCGTCTTGATATATCTATAAATTAATTATAACTTATATACAACTTAACATGATTAAATATTTATTTCAATTTTCCATCTATAAACTCTGGAACTATATCAAACATATCTTTTTTACAACAATAATCTATATCTGCTTCAAGCTCTAAAGCTTTTAAAACTCGGTAGTGAGTTGCATTTTTAACATACTCTCTAATGTTACTATTAGTTTCGTAAATTTCTTTTGAAATTTTAGCTATGTCTGTTAAATCACAGCTTGTCTCCTTACAAAGTTCAGAAATAATATACCCTCCACAAATAAAATCATCTGTTGAGAAATTCCCATTTGTTCCTGCATTTATAAATACTATATCTTTACCAACCTCTAAAAGTTTTTTAGAAGTTGCTTTAGCATTTAAAACACTGGCAACAAATACTTTATCCCCTGTACTTGAAAGAGTTAAAGCTCTTGTTCCATTTGTTGTACTTAAAACAACAGTTTTTTCATTTACAACTTCAGGTGTAAATTCAAGTGGTGAATTTGATAAGTCAAACCCATCAACTTTTTTAGCTTGTCTTTCTCCTGCAAGAATAACATCCTCTTCAAGAGATTTTTTTATATCAAAAGCTTCTTCAACCGTTAAAGTTGGAATAACTTCCTTTGCCCCATTAGCAAGTGCTGTTGTAATTACAGAAGTCGCACGAAGCATATCTATAACTACCACTGACTTACCTTTAAGTAAATCCTGATTAATATAATTAGCTGAAATAACTACATCTATTTTCATTTTTAAAACCCCATTTTATTTTCATTTCAATAAAATAATTTTAACATATAACACACCAAATTAAAAAAGACATATGCAAAATTTACATATGTCCTAAAATTCTTATTTATTTGGATTATAAGTTTTACCTTGATAAATCCCTCTATCTTCTAATGCTTTATCAATATCATTTAAAACTTCCCATTTCTTTAAACTCCACATTGGCCCAATAAGTAAATCTCTTGGAGCATCTCCTGTAAGTCTATGAACTACTAAATCCTCTGGAATTCTTGAAATTCCTTCACAGATTAAATCAATATATTCTTCTTGTGATAAGAACTTAAGTCTTCCCTCTTCATAGTCTTTAACCATAGCAGTATTTTTCATAAGGTGAAGTAGGTGGAATTTAATTCCTCTAACATTTTTACTAACTATGTAATCAACAGTTTCCATCATCATTTCTTTAGTTTCACCTGGAAGTCCAAAGATTGAATGAACAACAACATCTATACCTCTGCTCTTTAATCCTTCAATCGCTTTATCAAAAACTTCAAGCTCATATCCTCTATTAAAAGATTTAGCAGTTTGCTCATGAATTGTTTGAAGTCCAATTTCAAGCCATACATAAACTTTTTTATTCATCTCTTCAAGTAAATCAAGAACCTCTTCATCAATACAATCAGGTCTTGTTCCAATAGCAAGTGCAACAACACCTTCTTTTGAAATAGCTTCCTCATATTTTCTTCTAAGCTCTTCAACAGGAGCATATGTATTTGTATAAGCTTGGAAGTAAGCAATATACTTATCTGCTGATTTCCATTTCTTTTTCATCATAATTTTAACATCTTCAAATTGCTCACTTATAGGTGCAATTCTCTCACCTGCAAAATCCCCTGAACCTCTAGCACTACAAAAAGTACAACCACCTCTAGCAACTTTACCATCCCTATTAGGACAAGTAAATCCACCATCTAAACTAATTTTAAAAACTTTTGAACCAAACTTATTTCTTAGGAAATAGTTAAAACTATTATATCTTTTATCTCCCCATTTTTTATCTTCATTCATCATAAAAAACCTTCCTTTGTATTATATATATCCATTTCTCTTTATAATAAAATCCAAGCCCTTACTTGAATTTATCTATTCTATCAAACTATTCTATTATACTATACTTTTACTCTACATATTTTTCAAATGGGGTTAACTTAATTTTATTCCCTAAAAATCCAATTATTTTTATAAAAATAAGAATAAAGATAATTATGTAATTGTATATTTAAAGTAGTAATACTTTTCAAGGGGGAATTTAAATTGAAAGATGCAAAACAAGTCTTTCAAATAGCTACAATTTTTATAGGGACAATAGTTGGTGCAGGTCTTGCTTCAGGTAAAGAAATCACAGAATTTTTCACAACTTATGGTGTTAGAAGTGTATTTGGAATTATATTTACTGGATTATTTTATATGCTACTATGCTCTATAATTTCAAAAATTAGTATAGAAAATAACCTTAACTCTTATAGTGATGTAATGAATCTTGTAAGTCCAAACATCTTTGGTAAATTTACAGGAGTAGTTACAACAGTTTACTTAATGTGCAGTGCATCAATAATACTTGCTGGTAGTGGTGCAATTATAAATCAATTTTTTGGAATACCTAAAATAGTTGGAACACTTATAATGGCAGCTATAGCAATTTTAATATTACTAAGAGGAACAAATGGACTTGTTGAAATAAACAGCATCATAGTTCCATCACTTATTTTTGTAATATCAACACTTACTATACTTTATGTATTCTTTTCAGGACAAAGTTTAAATCCAATAGAAATTTTCAGAGCAGAATCTAACACAGCAAATGGTTGGATCATCTCTACAATTTTATATGCAGGTTACAATGTTTTATGCTGTACAGGAGTCATTGTTCCAATTAGTACAAAGTATGGAAGTAGAAAAACTATGCTTAAAGGAATTTGTCTTGGTGCAGGAATTTTAACATTTTTATGTATCGCAATCAATTTAATGCTTTTGGTAAATCAACCATATATCTATGAATATGAAATTCCACTTTTATATGTAGCTGATAGATTTGGTAAGCCTATTCAAATAATGCTTTTAACGATTATACTTGCTGAAATGTTCTCAACAGAAGTTTCAGATGTATACTCAATAGGTCAAACTTTAAAACAAACATTTAAAATAGATTTTAAAAAAGCGGTTGTAGGAATAGTTTTTTTAGCAGTTCCTATATCACAAATTGGTTTCTCAAATCTTATAGAAACCGTCTATCCTATCTTTGGTTGTCTAAGCCTTATATTTATATTCCAATGCTTTAGATTTTTCCTAAAGAAAGGACATTAATGGCTTTATTTTGTAAGTTGAATAGGGATATATCTAATTTTTTTGGTTCTTACTCAAGTATGGGTATAAAAAATAAGTATACAACAAAAGGGCATTTTAGGATGCCCTTTTCTAATGTATTCAGTATTCTATTTCACCAAAGATGAGAAAGAACCATTTTTTTGACACATCCCTTTTACTTTTAATATTCTATTCTTGGTACATTTTCTGCAAAATCAGTCATTATAGGAGGTATAAAAATTCCATGCTCATCTAAATCATCATCACTTCCTCTTAACTCAGCTATTTGAGTAACCCCTACATAATTATTAGAAATTGAGTACCATGTTGCATAATCAACAATTCCCGTAACTGGAAGATTAAAAGTCTGTTGATATCTTTTAACTGCTTCCACTACACTTTGTCCATAAATTCCGTCAACAGCTACTTTTCCTATATAAGGAAACTTTGTAGCAATCGTATTAAGCTGAGTTTGAATAGTTCTAACAGGTGTACCATTATAATTCAACTTCAAATCATATCCTGGATAAGATTTAGGTATTCCTTGAACTTTTTTAGCTTGAACAAGGTCTAAATCATAACCATAAAAATGTGTTAAAATTTCATAAGGTGTATCACCTTGATCCCCTAAATATTTACTTCCCCATTGAGTAAGCCATCCTGGGCATGTTGAAGTTGTCCCATTACAATACTGTGTTAGTAAAGGCTGCTTTTGACTATACCTTTTTGCAAATGTAGTAAAAAGTTCATCAACAACATTGCTAATGCTATCATAAATAGTTCTTCCATATACAAATGCTTGATCATAAGCAGTTACATTTGTAATATCAAAATTTTTCCCTTTTCCTCTATACCACTCTGTATAAATCCTATTTAAAGTAAATGAAACTATACAATAAACATTCGCTCTAATAGTTGCATCTGGCCATGTTGAAAAAATTTCACTTGATGCAACATTTTTAATATAATCTTTGTAGTTCATAGTATAATTAGGTGCTGAACTATCACTTGGCATACCATCATGCACTACTATATATTGAGGAACTACAGGCTCTGGTAAAACAACTGTTTCAGATGGTTTAGGAAGAGGTTTAACTTCATCCTCTGGAATCTTAGGTGGAAAATCCCCTCCTACAAGTCTATTTGGTTTTATGTTTAAAACTTGTGCTCTTTCCCCTCTAGTACCTGTTTGCATCATATTACAAGGTTGAATTCCTACTCTGTTTGGATAAACTTGCACACCATTTATTTGTAATGGATTAAAACCATCTCTTTCTATTAGCACATCATAAATACTATAAGGTGTTGTACCAGGTTTTTGGGATGCTAGCATATCTGGAGTATCTAAAATTATTGTTTCTGTTGCACCCGAGCTATTAGTATATATAACTTTATTAATTGTTTTGTTTGGATCTGTGATTGTAATCTTAGCATTAGTTAACGGCTCTATTGAATTTCCATTAAAACATTCACATTTTAATTTACCTTTTGCACTCAAAATAATATCCCCTAAAAATTTTTATCTATTTATACTATGATTTTAAAATCTATGAGTGATTAGTTCATATAATTTCTAATATATAGCCCTTTGTAGTCAAATTCATTTTTAA
>JBOGAY010000019.1:0-17716 GCA_051655925.1 Sarcina sp.
CACTTAGTGCATGTCTAGGTGGAGAAGTTCAAAGAGCAATTTTGAATAATAATTTAGATAAAGCAAAGGAAGCAGCTTTATTTTATAAAGAAACATTCAAAGATGGCTTTTATTTAGAACTTCAAAATCATGGTATAGAAGAGCAAAGAAAGGTTAATGAAGTTAATATTAGTCTTTCAAAAGAGCTTGATATACCTCTTGTAGCTACAAATGATCTTCATTATATATATGAAGAAGATTTTAAAGCTCATGATATTTTACTTTGTATCCAGACAGGTAAGACAATACATGATGAACAGAGAATGAGATATGGTTCTGATCAATTTTATATAAAATCTCCAGAGCAAATGTGGGAGATGTTTGGGCACATTCCAGAGGCACTTGAGAATACAGTTAAAATAGCAGAAATGTGTAACTATGATTATAAGTTTCATGAATCTAAATTACCTGTATATCCACTGCCAAAAGGAGAATATGATCCATACGAATATCTTGTTAAAATATGTTTTGATGGTCTTATAGAGAGGTATGAAATATTTGATTTATTTAATTCAGGAAGTCAGTATAAAGAAATAATTCAATTTGCAGAATCTAATGATGAAGCAAAGGAACTTGTAGATAGACTTTTATACGAACTTGGAGTAATTAAGCAAATGGGGTATGTAGACTACTTCCTAATTGTTTGGGACTTTATAAAGTATGCGATAGATAGTGGAATTCCAACAGGACCAGGGCGTGGATGTTTTGTTCCGGGAACTAAAGTTTTAAAAAGTAATGGTTCTATAGCTAATATAGAAAGTTTTAAAGGTGGAGAAGAGATAATAACTGCATTAGGTAATAATTCTATTGTAGAAAATTTACTTCATTATGAAATTGAAGAGGAAATTATAAAAATTGAAGCTTCAAATGAAACTTTAGAATTAACTAGTGATCACAAAGTTTTAGCTATAAATACAAAAGCTTGTAAGAAAGAATGGAAAGATAGAAGCAAACTACCGATAGTTTGTAGAAAAACTTGCTCTTTAAATAAAGGCGGTAAATGTGAAAAGGCGCCCTATAAAGAATATACTTTAGAATGGGTTGAAGCTAAAAATTTAAAAGAAAATGATTTAATTGCATATCCAAGAGTGAAAGAAAATTCAAAGAGTATAACATATGATTTATTAGATTATTGTAAAAGTGATAAAGGTATAAAATATGATGATGATCATATTTGGTACGAAATAGGAACTAATAAACTAGAAAGTCCAAAAGTTAATAGATTTATAAAGTTTTCAGAAGAGTTATTTAAGATATTTGGATATTTTATAGCTAAAGGTTGGGCTAGCTTAAATGAAAATAATAGAACATATAAGTTAGGCTTTGGGTTTAATTCAAGTGAAATAGAGTATATAGATGAAGTTGTAAGGCTAGTGAAAAAAGTATTTAATGTCGAAGGTAAGGTATATAAGCATAAAGAAAAACAAGCTACATCAATAGAATTCAACTCTAAAGTATTAGTTAAATTCTTTAGAGTTAAGTTTAAAGTTGGTGCTAACAATAAGCAAATACCTAGTGAAATTGTAAAATATGCTTCAAATGAAGAGATTAAGGTCTTATTAGCTATGATGCTTAGAGGTGATGGGAGTTATTCAGACATAAACTCTAGTGGTTCATCATTTAGGATAAAATATACAACAACATCAATAAATCTTACAAGACAAATGAGATTATTACTTGCAAGAGTAGGATATTGGTCAAGTTTCCATACTAGAGTAAAAGAAAAAGAAACTGAACATGATGAATATTCAGTTAGAATTTCAGGAAAACAACTTTTAGGATGGAATAATGATTTTAGTTATTATCAAATTCCAATTAGAGAGCAAAAGTTTTATAGAAACGATAGCTTCTATATGGATGAAGATTATTTCTATATAAAAATAAAAAATATCTCTAAATATGATTACAAAGGTAAAGTTTATGATATATCAGTTCCAGAAGATACATCGTATGTAGCTAATTCAATAGCCGTACATAATAGTGCGGCAGGTTCAATAGTTGCATATACTCTAGGAATAACAAAAATAGATCCAATTAAGTATAGCTTACTCTTTGAGCGCTTTCTCAATCCGGAGCGTGTAAGTATGCCTGATATCGATTCGGATTTTTGTTATGAAAGAAGACAAGATGTAATTGACTACGTAGTAGAAAAGTATGGAGAAACTAATGTATCTCAAATTATTACTTTTGGAACAATGGCTCCAAGGGCTTGTATAAGAGATGTAGGTAGAGCTATGAACTACACTTATGGTGAAGTTGATAGAATTGCCAAAATGATTCCAACAATGCTTGGAATAACAATAGATAAGGCACTAGAGCTTAATCCAGAGTTTAAGGATGCATATAATACAGATGATAGAGTAAAAGAACTTATAGATGTAGCAAGAAGACTTGAAGGTCTCCCAAGACATTCATCAACTCATGCAGCTGGTGTAGTTATTGCATCTAAACCTCTTGTTGAATATGTTCCTTTACAAAAGAATGATGAATCAATAGTAAGCCAATTTGATATGACAACTCTTGAAGAGCTTGGATTATTAAAGATGGATTTCCTTGGGCTTAGAACTCTTACAGTTATGGATGATGCTGTTAAGATGATTAAAGCGAACAGGGGAGTAATTGTTGATTTAGATAGTATAGGTTTTGATGATAAAGAAGTCTACAAAATGATTGGTGAAGGAAAAACTGCTGGAGTATTCCAATTAGAATCAGCAGGTATGACTTCATTCATGAAGGAGCTAAAGCCAGATAATTTTGAGGATATCATAGCCGGTATATCACTTTATAGACCGGGACCAATGGCTGAAATTCCAAAATATATAGAAGGAAAAAGAAATCCAGATAAAGTCCAATATCTTGATGAAAAACTTGAAGATATTCTTGATGTTACTTATGGCGTAATGGTCTATCAGGAGCAAGTTATGGAAATAGTTAGAAAACTTGCAGGATACTCAATGGGTAACTAAACTGTTACGATAAATTTGAACAAAACTATACAAATGTGTATAGAAGTATAAATTTAAAAACAGAAAGCCCTCTGTATCTAGTGATAGGTGCAGACTCGGAGTTAATTGCTTTTAACCCCTAAAGCCTTACTACCAAAACAAAGCTAGAAATGGCAAGTGTAACGGTGCGAAAGCGGAAAAAAGTGTAAGGATGGCATAAGCTGAAAAAAATCCAATTAGGTTTTATGAATGGATGATCGTGACACATAGAATACGTTGGGCGCTAAGTGTTTTTATAATGGGTGTTTAGCAGGGAATGTCCTAAGTCTTTTGATAAGGATAACCTTCAACGACTATTCCCTTGAGGGGAAGTAAAGCCACAAGCTAAGGGTGGAAGAAAAATACCGTATCTCTAGTTAAGAGATAAAGATATAGTCTACGCTTATGTGAAAACATAAGAGGTCTACCAGTAATGGAAAGACTGCTATAATATTGCGAATTATAGTGAATGAGAAAAATATATACAAATATGAACAAATATAGATAAAAATCTTTATTATTGTGCAAAATAATAATAAAGAGGTGGTATATATGGATTTAATATCCATTGAATACTTTGCTAAAGTAAAATTACCTCTAATCTTAGAAAGGAGGTAATAAGTATTGATAATAGCAACTAAAATAAAGTTAAAACCAACAAAAGAACAAGAAATTTTATTTTGGAAATCTGCGGGAGTAGCTAGATGGGCATATAATCATTTTTTAGCAGAAAACGAAAGACATTATAATGAAACTTCAAAGAGCATTAAAGAAAGTAATGTGAGAAAACATATAAATAATGTTTTAAAAAAGACAACACATACGTGGCTTAAAGAAGTAGGAAGTAATGTTATGAAGCAAGGTGTAAAAGATGCAAATATAGCTAGAGATAGATGGTTTAATGGAGAATCTAATAAACCTAAATATAAAAGCAGAAGAAAAAGTAAAATTAGTTTTTATGTAAATTACGAAAGTTTGAAAAAAGTTAAAGGTGGATTTAGAGGAGAGAAGATAGGTCTCGTTAAAACATGTCATGCTCTACCTAAATTAAAAAAAGGTGAAAAGTATTCTAACCCTAGAATATCATTTGATGGTAGGAGTTGGTTTTTATCAGTTGGATATGATATAGAATTTAAAAAAGTTGAATTGACTGGTAAAAATCTTGGAGTAGACGTTGGAATCAAAGAGCTTGCAGTTTGTTCAGATGGAGAGTTTAAGAAAAATATCAATAAAACAAAAAGAGTTAAACATCTTAAACGTAAGTTAAAGTGTGAAAAGCGTAAAGTAAGTAGAAAACTTGAAGCTAATACAATAGCTTATACTAAAAGTAGAAAACCAATTTACAGAACACTTTTAAAAGATATGAAAAATATTCAAAAACAAAACAAAGTAATTAGTAATTTATACAAAAAACTTACTGATATTAGAGTTAATCACTTACATCAAAGTACAACTGCTATCGTGAAAACCAAGCCTAGCAGAATTGTAATGGAAACTCTTAATATTAAAAATATGATGAAGAATAAACATCTTTCAGGAGCTATTGCAGAACAATTATTATATGAACTTAAAAGACAAGTTCAATATAAATGTAAAAAGTATGGAATAGAATTTGTAGAAGCAGATAAATGGTATCCTTCATCTAAAAAATGTTCTTGTTGTGGTGCTATCAAAAAAGATTTAAAACTTAAAGATAGAATATTTAAATGTTCTTGTGGTTTCAAATTAGATAGAGATTTAAATGCAGCAATTAATTTAGCAAATTATTCAATTCAGAGTGTCTAACTTAAACTAGATTCTGAATATGTACCCAACGATACTGGGGAATTTAAGCCTGTGGAAAGGCAGAGAAGTAAAGCTCTGCTTTTATGTGAATCACTTTGTGGTTTACCTAGAGTCATATCAAATGAAAGTAGTATGTGATTTATCACTACAAAATCAGATTTGTTGAAGCAGGAAGGTATAAAACGAAAGTCTTAGGATATAAGTTGTATCACAGTATAAATGTCTACATTTAGATAGAAATGTATATATTTTTCGTATCGGAAGAAGTGACCTTGTGAGAAGAGCCATGTCTAAAAAGAAACATGAAGTAATGGAAGAGGAAAGAAAGAACTTTATATATGGAGTAACAGATGAAAATGGAAATGTAGAAGTTCAGGGATGTGAAAGAAATGGAATACCTGCTGAGGTAGCAAATAAAATATTTGATTCGATGATGGATTTTGCTTCGTATGCGTTTAACAAGAGCCATAAAACGTGTGTGGCATTATAAAGTGATTTATAATTAAAAACTCCTTAAATTGCTGGGAGGTCCTAAAGCTACTCTACCAAAACAGAATCTGAAAAGATAAATGGAATGGGATAGAAATATAGAAAAAAGTGAGTAGATAATATATGAGGAGACTCTGTGTATAAAAATTTATATTGTTGACAATAATGTAAATTTAAATGGATAATCAGCAGCAAAATTTCTAAGGTGTGATTTATATGAAAAGAACTTTAAAACTTATTTATAAATTAAAAATGAAAAGAAAATCAATAAGGACTATAAAGCAAGAACTTTTTACTATTTATAAATTTAATATCAAAGAAAAGTTTATTGCAAATGTAGTTAGAAAAATATCATATACCCAAAATAAATATACTGACCTTGAATTGAAAAAAATCCTATATTTATATGCAAATTTTTTTGATACACATTATCTTATAAAGTATCTAAACAAGAAATATAGTTATGATTTAACTTATAATAAGTTCACTGATTTAGCATCAAGAAATGGTGTGAAAAAGAAACAACAGAATATGTATAAGCAATCATTTATAACAAGAGCTGATGAACTAGAAATTATTGAATTATATAAAAGTGGATTGACAGCTCTTGAAATAGCTAAACTTTACGGTTATAAAAGAAAAGAATCTATATACTCTAAATTAGAAAAGTTTAATGTTCAAAGAAGGATATGGAATGATGAGCAGACTTTAAATAAATCTTATTCTGATTTTTCACTTGATGATATAGATAGTGAAAAGAAGGCATATTTTTTTAGGATTAATGCTTACAGATGGATATATAAATGAGGAAAGAAATTATATTGGGTTAGAGTTAGTTGATGAGGACTGTATTGCATTTCTAGCAGAACAAATTGGTGTAAAGTATAAAGTAATTGATAAGAGAAAAGAAAATTTGCAATTGAGATATAGAATTACATTATATGGAGAAACTTATGTCGAAAAAGGGGAAAGGCTAGGTCTTTTTAAAAGAAAAACATTTTCAACTAAAGTTCCTCAATTGACAGAAAAAGAAATGGAGTTGAGTTCATATATTTTAAGAGGTGTAATTGATGGTGATGGATGGATAAGAAAAGATGGTTTAGAATTTTTTATTTGCTCAGCATCAAAAGAAATGATTTATTGGTATAAAGATATTATGGAAAAATTAGGGTTTGTTGATTTGAAAGTAGTTTTTATAAAAAATAAGTGGAATGGAATATATCAAATAAGAATAGGTACTAAGATATAATCTTTATATTTTGAAAAATAAGATATATGCTAAAGAGTTTGGAATGCAAAGAAAATATAAATTATTACTATGAAAGATGTTCAGAGACTATAATAGGAGATACTTAGATAAGTATATGGTATAGTCCAGACTACAACTGAATTTCGGGCTTATGAAAGTAAGAGTAGTAGAGGCAGCAGCATATGCAGTCATTGGATATCAGACTGCATACTTAATGAGGTATTATCCAGTCGAATTTTTAGCAGCGATGCTTAACTCAGTAATGGGGACAAGTGAAAAGGTTGCAGAGTATATTAGAACTGCTAAAGAACTTGGAATAGAAGTTCTTCCACCAAGTATTAATGAAAGTTATTCTAAGTTTACTGTTAAGGGTAATAGTATTAGATTTGGACTTGCAGCAATAAAAAATGTTGGTGTAAATGTAGTTGATGCTATAGCACAAGCAAGAGATGAAAAAGGAAAATTTACATCACTTATGAACTTTTGTAATAAGATGGAGCTTGGAACTATAAATAAAAGAGCTGTAGAAAGTCTTATAAAAGCAGGTGCTTTTGATGAGTTTGGAATTTATAGATCACAACTTGTGAGTGTTCATGAAAAACTTATGGATGGAATAGCATCACAAAAGAAAAAAAATATTGATGGACAAATGAGTTTATTTGGATCGCTTCAAGAAGAGGACACGAATCATTTGGAAATTAAGTATGAAAATATAAAAGAGTTTCCAAAGAAAATGATGCTTTCGATGGAGAAAGAGATGACAGGTCTATATCTTACTGGACATCCTCTTGATGATTATAAGCAAAGTTTAAAAGAGCAAACATCTATAGAAATTGGAAAGATATTAGAAGAAAAAAGAAAATTAGATGATATGAATGATGAAATGGTTGATGCTAATGTTAGTTTAAATGATGGAGATAAAGTTGTAATTGGCGGTATTTTATCAGGAGTTTCAAGAAAAGTTACTAGAAATAATACAATTATGGCTTTTGCCACATTAGAAGATTTATCTGGAATGATAGAACTTATTATATTCCCTAAAACATTAGAAAGATGTAATTCATTAGTGCATGATGACTTATTTGTTGTTGTTAGAGGAAGAGTTTCATTTAGGGATGATGAAGAGGCTAAAATTTTATGTGAAGAAATTAAAGTTTTAGAAAATGTTAATTCAGCTAAACTTTATATTAGAGTTGAGGATACAGATAAAGCTAGAGAAATCAATAAAGTCTTAAAATATGTTTTAGAGCCATATAGAGGAGATACTCCAGTTTATATAGTTGCAGCTAAAGAAAGACAAAGTTTTAGATTAGCTAGAGAGTATTGGGTAGATACAGAAAAAGGTGTTGTTAAATTTTTAGAAAATAAATTTGGGCAAGATAATATAAAATTAATTGAATAATAGTATGTAAACTTTTTGTAAACAGATTAATACAAAATTAACAAGGACTAAAAAAAACATTTTTAATTTAGTCCTTTTAGCTCATTTTTTTAAAGAATAAGTCTATTTAAAATCTCTTAAGCTATTAAACAAGCAATTAAAAAGCTGTTTAATAGTTAAATGTATAAAGAGTTAATGATAAAATAAATTTGTCGATTTTATAATAAATACCAGTTAAAAACCTTTTTTTAACTCAATTAAATATAAAAAAACTTGAAAATAGCTTGTACTTTAAGTAAAATTAAGATGTTAGAATTTTTCAAAAAAGAATAGGAAAACAATGACTTGAAAAAGTTTTAGATAAAGTTTTTCTGAATTTCTTAATAAGGTGGGTAAAAATAGCATCAATGGGACTAGATAAGACCCGGTGGTGTGAAGGAGGAATATCATGAAAAAAATAGCTATTTTAACAAGTGGTGGAGATGCGCCAGGAATGAATGCTGCTACTAGAGCAGTTGTAAGAATGGCACTTCACAAAGGATTAGAAGTAGTTGGAGTAAACAGAGGATACAGTGGATTAATAAATGGAGAACTTGTGGAAATGAACAGAGGTTCAGTTTCAGATATAATTCACAGAGGTGGTACTATATTAAGAACTGCTAGATGTCCAGAATTTAAACAAGAAGAAGTAAGAGAACATGCAGCTAACCTATTAAAAAATCATGGTGTAGATGCTTTAGTTGTTGCAGGTGGAGATGGTTCATTTATGGGAGCTAAGTTATTATCAAAACTTGGTGTTAAAACTATCGGAATACCAGCTACAATAGATAATGATTTACCTTATACAGATTTTACTATAGGATTTGATACAGCTTTAGAAACTATATCAGATGCTATAAATAAATTAAGAGATACATCAACATCACATGATAGAGTATCAGTTATTGAGGTAATGGGAAGAAGTTGTGGAGACTTAGCTTTATACGCAGGTATAGCAAGTGGAGCTGAAGCAATAGTTGTTCCAGAATTAGAGTTTGATAAAGATGTGTTATGTGAGCAAATCCTTGAAGGTAAATCAA
The DNA here is from genome assembly GCA_051655925.1 of Sarcina sp. Lineage (GTDB taxonomy): Bacteria > Bacillota > Clostridia > Clostridiales > Clostridiaceae > Sarcina. The sequence continues at coordinate 9,007 of JBOGAY010000019.1, forward strand.
GAGGAAAAACTCATACAATAGTTATTGTTGCTGAAGGTGTTGGAGGTTCAGAAGAACTTGCTAAATACATTGAAGAAAAAACAGGAGCAGAAACTAGAGCTACTATTTTAGGACATATTCAAAGAGGTGGAACACCAACTCCAAATGATAGAATATTAGCTTCTAAGCTTGGAGCAAAAGCTGTAGAGCTTCTTTTAGAAGGAAAAACAGCAAGAGTTGTTGGTATAAGAGACAACAAAATAATAGATATGGATATTGATGAAGCAATTGCAGTTCCAAGATCATTTGATATGGAATTATATGAAATGGCAAACGCTATCAATAAATAATTTAGTTAATTAACTTATATTTATATATATTTAAATTATAATAGGTTTTATTAAAAAGAAATAAGACAGGAGTGGATGTAAAATGAGAAAAACAAAAATGGTATGTACAATTGGACCAGCTAGTGAAGATTTAACAGTATTAAAAAGAGTGATTGAAGCAGGAATGAACTGTTCAAGACACAATTTTTCACACGGAGACCATGAAGAACATAAAGGAAGAATGGTTAACGTTAGAAATCTTTCAAAAGAATTAGGTAAAGAAGTAGCTATACTTTTAGATACAAAAGGACCAGAAATCAGAACAGGTAAATTTGAACCAAACAAAGTTGAATTAACAATGGGAGATAAGTTCACAATATACGCTGGTGGAGATGTAGTAGGAGACACAACACAATGTTCTGTTACTTACACAGGTCTTGCTAACGATGTTAAACCAGGAAACATAATCTTAATAGATGATGGTTTAGTTGGATTAGAAGTTGTATCAGTAAACGGAAACGCTGTTGAGTGTGTAGTTAAAAACACAGGAGTTGTTGGAACACACAAAGGAGTTAACGTTCCTGGAGTTTCAATCAAATTACCAGCTATGACAGACAAAGATAAGTCAGACTTAATCTTCGGATGTGAAATGCAAGTAAACATAGTTGCTGCTTCATTCATCAGAAAAGCTGAAGACGTAATAGCTATTAGAGAAGTATTAAACGCTAATGGTGGAGAAGACATACAAATATTCTCAAAAATCGAAAATCAAGAAGGTGTTGATAACATCGACTCAATCATAGAAGTTTCAGACGGAATCATGGTTGCTAGAGGAGACCTTGGAGTTGAAATTCCAATGGAAGAAGTTCCTTCAACACAAAAAATGATGATCAGAAAATGTAAAGAAGCTGGAAAACCAGTTATTACAGCTACACAAATGTTAGATTCAATGATGAGAAACCCAAGACCTACAAGAGCTGAGGTTTCAGACGTAGCTAACGCTATCATCGATGGAACAGACGCTATCATGTTAAGTGGTGAGTCAGCTAACGGAAGCTGGCCAGTAGAAGCTGTTCAAACAATGGCTAAAATTGCAGAAACAGCTGAAAGAGAATTAGCTTATGAAGTAGCTACTTCAACAGCTAAAAACCACACACCAGCTATCGCAGGAGTTATCTCAAGAGCTGCTTGTAACGCTGCTGCTGAATTAGAAGCTACAGCTATTATATCAGCTACAAAATCAGGAGCTACAGCTAGCAGATTATCACAATGTAGACCTGTAAGCCCAATCATTGCTGTTACACCAAGTGAAAGAGTTGCTAAGAAATTAGCTTTAAGATTTGGAGTATTACCAGTAGTTGCTGAAGAAATGACTTCAACAGATGAAATCATGAATAAAACAGTTGAGCTTTCAAAAGAAAGAGGATACGTTAAAGCTGGAGACACAGTAGTAATAGCTGCTGGAGTTGCTAACGAAGTTGGATCAACAGATTTATTAAAAGTAAGCATTGTTAAATAATTAATTTAACTTCTTATATATTTAAATAGACTATCTTTTATGAGATAGTCTATTTTTTATAAAAGGAAATATTAACTATATGTTTTTTTTATAAAAAATATGTAATAAAATAGTACTTGAATAAAAATTTACAAAATGTTAACATTTAAAAAGGCGATTTTACAATATAATAATGTATATTGTCTTATCTTAAATGTAAGACTATAAATAGGAATATAATGGCAACTGTTCCTTACTATTTGTATTAGCACCATTTCTTTGAATTGGTGCTTTTTCTTTTTTATAAATATTATTTAGTTGTAAGCTTTAAATAATTCAATATAATTTAAGGCTTTTAAAGAATTTAAAAAATATTAGTATTAAAAACTTTCATATAGAGAAAACTAATATGGAAAAAGAAAAAAGGAAAAAGGAGTTGTTTATTATGCCTAATAATTTAGTTTGTAATGCTGAAAGTTGTGCGAGCAATGGAGGTGGATTTTGTCAAGCGGGTAAAATACATATAAAAGGAGTAGCAGCACATACAGAAAATGAAACAAGATGTGCAACTTATTCTGAGGATAATATTGGGAATAATATTAAAAATATCTTCAATACTAATTATACAGGATTAGTGAGTCAAGATTTATTTGATGGATCACCGACTCATCCAGCTGTATCATGCTCAGCAAATACTTGTAAACATAATTCATATGGAGAATGTTCAAAAAATTCTTTACAAATATTTTCAAGAGCTGAAGGAGATACAAGCTGTTCAAGTTTTCAATTTAAATAAGAGGTAGTAGCTGTTTCTTGTAAAAAAGAAGATAATTGTGTTAGAATTTAATAATTAGAATAAAAATTGATGGGTGAGTGCATGATGATAGAAAAGAATAAAGAATATATTTTAGATATAATTTCGCAAGGATATGATGGTGAGGGAGTTGCTAAAGTAGAAGATAACTTCCCAATCTTTGTTGAAGGTACACTTGCAGGAGAAAAGGTTAAAGTTAAGATTGTTAAAGTTAAAAAGAAATTTGCCTATGGTAAATTAATTGAGATTATAGAAAAATCTCCAAATAGAGTAGAGATGAAGTGTGAGCATAAAATATCAGGTGGATGTAATATGCAGCATTATTCTTATGAGGCTCAATTAGATTTTAAGTTTAATAGAGTTAAGGAGTGTATAAGTAGGATTGGAAAACTTAATGAAAATATAGTTAAGTATCCAATAGGTATGGAGCATCCGTATAAGTATAGAAATAAAGTTCAACTTCCAATAGGGCTTAAAAATGGAAATGTTAGCATAGGATTTTTTGCTGCTAGAAGTCATGAAATTATGGATATGGAAAGTTGTATTATCCAAGATGAAGTTGCTGATAAAGTTATTTCATTAACTAGAGAGTGGGTGAAAAAATACAATGTAAAACCATATAACATTGATGGTGAGTATGATGAGACAGGAATTCTAAGACATATAATGATTAGAAGGGGATTCAAAACTAATGAGGTTATGGTTGTTATAGTTACTAATGGTAAAGAACTTCCTTATAAAGAAGAGTTTATCAAAATGATAACTGATAACATTGATAGAATTAAGAGTATAATTCAAAACATTAACTCAAATAAAACTAATGTAATACTTGGTTTAGAGAACATAACTTTATGGGGGGAAGATACAATTTCTGATTATATAGGTGAGTTTAGATTTAATATTTCACCACTTTCATTCTTCCAAGTAAATCCTGTTCAAACAGAAGTTTTATATGGTAAAGCTTTAGAGTATGCTAATTTAGCAGGAGAAGAGACTGTAATAGATGCTTACTGTGGTACAGGAACAATTACCCTATTTTTATCAAAAAAGGCTAAGAAGGTCTATGGAGTGGAAATAATAGAACCTGCAATAGAAAATGCAAGAATCAATGCTAAAGTAAATAATATTGATAATGCAGAATTTTTTGTTGGTGAAGCAGAAGTTGTAATACCAAATCTTATTAATGATGGAATAAGAGCAGATGTAATAATGCTTGATCCACCAAGAAAAGGATGCGATATAAAGCTTTTAGATGCAATTACAAGTGTTGAAGTAGAAAGAATAGTCTATGTAAGTTGTGATCCAAGTACACTTGCTAGAGATCTTGCGATTCTAGAAGAAAAAGGATATAAGACACTAGAAGTTCAACCAGTAGACATGTTCCCACATACCCCTCATATTGAGAACGTAGCTTTACTTGTCAAGGAGCATAGCGACGAAGAGAAGTAATTAGCACGTTCCATGCAAAGGATGCCCAAGAAGTCGAGCGTGCGAAGACTGATTGGAAGCAGCCTACTGCCGAGAACAAGTAGCTTTACTTATTAAGGAAGCATAGAGACGAAGAGAAATAATTAGCATATTCCGATGTAATATATATTTAAAGAGAGTCAGAAATGGCTCTTTTTTTGTACTCAAAAATAAATATTAATGAATAATATAAATTGAGGTGATATAAATGGGGTATTTTGAAAATAATTATAGATGTAAAAAGTGTAATGGGAGCAAGTTTTACATAGCTTTTTTAGCTAAAGAAATAAAAATAACATGTGTATGTTGTGGTAAAGTTTTTTCGGAAAATGTTATGCATGAAGAGAAAAGTAAGAAAGTTAAAAGATGGGATAATGTAGCAGTTATGATTTCAGGTAAACTTGATGAATTTGATGAAAAACAAAAAAAACTTACTCAAAGAGTTGAAGAGTTAGAGAAAAAAGTTAAGATTTTGGAAAATAAATAATTTTTCTATGTATTAGATTCTTTAAAGATTCAGAAATATTAAGTAAAAAAGGTTCTTAGAATTAAAAATCTAAGAATTTTTTTGTTGAATAAAAATCTCAGTCGTGTAACAATAATAGCTAGTGAATAAAATATATGATAATTTTAAAATACATATGTAGAGATAGGAGAATATCTATGAAAAATAATAAAAATATGGAAATGATGAAAAAGTTTATTGAAGAAAAGAAAGCTAAAGGAAAGAAAAAAGAAGGTAAAATAGTGCCAGATAGATATGGTAAACAACCAGCAGGAGCAGGTAATCTTTAAAATTAAAAAAGATTCTAAGGCGGATAGAGTAATAATAACATTAGATAGAAAATTATTACCGTATAGTAAACAAGGAAAATATCCTTGGTAAAATATAGTTATATAATAAATTAAGAGGATAAGAACATTCAAAAAATAAATTTGAATGTTCTTATTTTTCATTTAAAAAGCATTCAAATGAAAATTTCATATAAGTAAACATTTAAAAATGATGAATTGATATAAAATAAACCTTTTAAATGATAAAATATCAATAAAATTGTTTTTGTGTGAAGTTGTTATTAAAAATATAGTATTATATTTAATAACTTAACAAAGTTTACCAATTAAAATTTATATAAATAAAAAAGTGATAACAAGGAGGCGATTTTGGTGAAGAAGAACAGAGAACAATGGGGCTCAAAGATGGGTTTCATACTTGCCGTAATAGGTTCGGCAGTAGGTCTTGGAAATATATGGAGATTTCCTTATGTAGCTTATGAAAATGGAGGTGGAGCTTTCCTCATACCATACTTTATAGCTATATTTACAGCAGGTATACCATTACTAATATTAGAGTACACTATGGGTCACAAATACAAAGGTTCAACCCCCCTTGCTATTGCTAGAGCATCTAAAAAATGGGAATGGATGGGATGGTGGCCAACTATAACATCGGCATTTATAGTTGCGTATTATTCAGTAATTATAAGCTGGGCAATGAACTTTTTTATATTAGCTTTTACAAAGGGATGGGGAGCAGATTCTAATACTTTTTTTCATAATCAATTTTTGAATTTAACAGATTCTCCTTTTAATATTGGAGGACCAGTATGGTATGTACTTTTAGGTGTAGCAACTATATGGATAATTAACTGGTTTGTTTGTTATAAAGGTGTTAAAAAAGGAATTGAAAAAGTAAATAAAATTTTACTCCCAACATTAATAGTTATAATGATAATTATTGCAATTAGAGCTGTCACTTTAGAGGGAGCAACAGCAGGACTTAACGCATTATTTACACCAGATTGGAGTATGGTTACAGAACCTAAAGTGTGGATTGCAGCATATGGACAAGTTTTCTACTCACTTAGTATAGCAATAGGGATCATGATGACATATTCAAGTTACTTACCGAAAAAAAGTGATATAAATAATAGTGCTTTTGTAACAGCATTTGCTAATTGTGGATTCGAATTATTATCAGCAATAGCAGTATTTGCTATTCTTGGATTTATGGCAACGGCTCAAAATGTGCAAGTTTCAGAAGTTGTTTCAAGTGGAATAGGACTAGCATTTGTAGCTTTTCCTCAAATATTTACTACAATGGGAACTGTAGGAACATTCATAGGTGTACTATTCTTTTTATGCTTAATATTTGCAGGAATTACATCATCAGTTTCACTTACAGAAGCTGTTTCAGCACCATTTCAAGATAAATTTGGTTGGAGCAGAAAAAAAGTAGTTACAATGATGTGTATTATTGGGGCAAGTATGAGTACCATATTTGCAACAGGAGCAGGTCTTTATATTTTAGATATAGTAGATGCATTTATAAATAATTATGGAATAGTTGTGGTAGGATTACTTGAAGTTATTTTAATAGGATGGATACTTACACCAGATACATTAAGAGAACATACAAACTCTATATCACATTTTAAGATAGGAAAATGGTGGAATGTAGCTATTAAGTTTATTACACCAGCTATGTTAATTTATATGATAGTTCAAAATATAATTATAGAAATAAAAACTCCATATGGAGGATATCAAGTATCAGAATTACTTGTATATGGATGGAGTGTTATAGGATGTGGAATTATAGTTGCAATAATTCTTTCTAAAAAGCCTTGGAAAGATAAAAAATTAGAAATAGTTGAAGATGAAACTAAAATAATAAATGATTAACTAAATTAATTTAATGAGGAGAATAAATATGACATTAACATCAATAATATTTTTTGCTATAGGTGCTACAGTTTTGTGGGGCGGATTTATAATATTTTTAGTAATGTTGATTAAGAGTGAAAGAAAAAATATTAATAATTAATTGATTGGAAATATAAGGAGGGAGTTTGCTTGATGTAAAATCCTTCCTTATTTCATGTTGCTTTTCTTAAAAGCAGAAAATTTATAAAATTAAAAAAAAATATATATATTAAAAGAAAAAAGTTAATTATACCCATAAAAAAAATAAAGTGGTAAAATTAGTATTGCAAAATTGTTAAAAGAATTTAAATTTGTTATAATCTCAGTAGGATTTAATAGAATGAATTGAGGTAATAAAATAATATGAAAAGAAAAATAGTTATAGCCGCTATTAGCTTAGGAATAGTTAGTTTAGTACCTTCACATAAAAATATTAAAAATGTACAACAAAAGATTTTATTAAGCTCCAATATTACAAGTTCTGAAAAGGCGATAACTTCAAAACAACTTTCGGAAAAAACTTATGTATTAATTCAAGTTATGACATGGAGTGGGAGTGTTTTTTCAACTGTATATAAAGAGGGAATAGTAGGGCAACCAACAAATTTAGAACCAGTTGAAATTCCAGCAGGATATAAATTAGTAGCAATAACTACTAACGATGGAGTGCTATCAGGAAATCAATTGGAAAATTATCATATACCAATTGATTTTATGAACCAAGATCAAACTATAGTATATATAGTTGCAAAAGATGAAAATAATGTACAACCTCAAAATAAATATAATATGAAAATTAAATTAATAGAACCAGATGGCAAAGTGATAACAGGAAGTCCGAATGGATTAGAAGGTCAAAAAATCCAATATCCTCAGGTGCCAAAAGGATATATGGTATATAAAGTATATATAAATGGAACTGTTTCAAATAATAATAGAGTTCCTGTTTATTTTGGAAATGAAAATTTAAATATTATAGCTTATTTAAAAAAAATAGTTGTAAATCAAAAGTACAAAGTAAATATAGTTATAAATGGTGAAGGAAAGACTATTGAAAAAGTAGAAACTGGAACTAATGGAACTAATATAAAAATTCCGGAGATAAGTTCAAAGTATAAAGTAGATAGTGTATATTTAAACGGGAAAAAAATTGAATATAATATGATTCCAAAAGTAATAAATGGAAAGAATTTGAAAATAGAAATTAATGTTTCAGAAAAATTAGTAAAACCAGTGCAACCGGATAAGCCGGTAAAACCTGAGAAACCGGTAAAACCAGAGAAACCAGTTAAACCGGTAAAACCAGAGAAGCCAGTGCAACCGGACAAGCCGGTAAAACCTGAGAAGCCAGTGCAACCGGAGAAACCGGTAAAACCAGAGAAACCAGTTAAGCCGGAAAAACCGGTAAAACCAGAGAAGCCAGTGCAACCGGAGAAACCGGTAAAACCAGAGAAACCAGTAAAACCAGAGAAGCCAGTGCAACCGGAGAAACCAGAAAAGTCAGTAAAACCAGAGAAACCAGTTAAACCGGAAAAGCCGGTAAAACCTGAGAAACCGGTAAAACCAGAGAAACCGGTAAAACCAGAGAAACCAGTTAAACCGGAGAAACCGGTAAAACCAGAGAAACCAGTTAAGCCGGAAAAGCCGGTAAAACCAGAGAAACCTGTTAAACCGGAGAAACCAGAGAAACCAGAGAAACCAGTTAAGCCGGAAAAGCCGGAAAAGCCGGTAAAACCAGAGAAACCAGTTAAACCGGAAAAGCCAGTTAAACCGGAAAAGCCGGTAAAACCAGAGAAACCTGTTAAACCGGAGAAACCGGTAAAACCAGAGAAACCAGTTAAACCGGAGAAGCCGGTAAAACCAGAGAAACCAGTTAAGCCGGAGAAACCGGTAAAACCAGAGAAACCAGTTAAGCCG
>JBOGAY010000020.1:0-51638 GCA_051655925.1 Sarcina sp.
AAATTGATAAATAAGGAACTTATAGCTCTTGATAGGATAGATAAACAAATTAAAGAGTATTTGAGAGAGATTGACTTTATAAATATGATAGCCTATGAAGAAATTTGGAAAGTAGAAAATGATGAAAAGCTTATTTTGAGAAGAGAGGAAAATGCGAAGATTAAGTTTGAAAAAATATATTTGAAAAATAAAAAAATATATGAAATTTTGCTAGAAAATTTATCAATTCTACAAAAGGAATTAAAAAATGAGTAAAGTATATAAGATAGAAAAAGCTAGAAGTGGTGAATTTGTTTTTAAATATAAAAATATATACTTAAGCAGTAGATATAATCCACGAATAGAAGCAGATATTTTTGTAAATGCAAAATCAAAAGAAGTGGTAGTAAATGGGAAAGTTGTTTTGTATGGTGTAGGAAATGGTTATCATATAGATAGATTATTGAAAATTAAAGAGATAGAAGAAGTTATTATATTTGAATATGATGAAGAATTATTAAAACTAAATAAAATAAATAAAACTTTTAACTTTTTAGATAACCGAATAAGAGTATTTTCAAGTAGTATGGATAATTTTTATGAAGAATTTAGTGAGGCTTTAAAAAATGTAGCAGATATTATTATACATAAGCCATCATTAAAAATTCTTAAAGATATTAATTTGGAGCTTTTTAAGATTCTTAGTTTTTATGAAGTAGAGCGAGAGGAAATTCAAAAACAAAAAAAATATTTAGAAGAAAATTATGAGTTTAATAAAAAGCAAAATTATTATGAAATAAGAGAAGTATATAATATTTTTGATAAAAAAAAGCCTTTTTTAATTGTAGCAGCAGGTCCATCGCTTGATGATGATATAAATTATATATATAGAAATAGGGATTTATTTAATATAATATCAGTTGGAACAGCATTGAAAACTTTGAGTAACAACAATATAGATCCGGATATAATAGTTATTATTGATAGAAAAGAAGCAGTTAAAAATCAAATTGATTTTTATAATAATAAAAAAGTACCATTATGCTTTTTAAGTACCGCATCAAAATGGGCTGTTGAATCATATAAGGGAAAAAAATATATGTTCTTCAATGATGAAGAAATAGAGGGATATATCAAAACAGGAAAAACAGTTGCGGTTGCAGCAACTGATATAGCCATAAAAGCTGGTGCAAATAAAATTATATTTGTAGGTCAGGATTTAGCTTATTTAGATAATAAAACGCATACGAGTACTTTTGAAAGTATTTACGGTGATAAAGATGTTATTCAAGAAAGAAAAGATTGTAGAGAAGTAAAATCTGTTAATGGAGAAGTGCTAAAAACAACTGAAGGATTATTATATTTTAAGAAGCAGTTAGAATATTTAATTAATTTCAATAAAAATATAAAATTTTATAATATAAGTAAAGGCGCTTACATTAATGGAGCAAAGAATATAACATCACAAGGATTAAGTAAGGAAATTAACTTTTAAGGTTAATTTCCTTTTTTGTTAACTAAGACTTAAAATATTTTGAATTTTGTAAAGTTTAGGAAGAAAATGGTCGATAATATGGTATAGTTTTATATACAAATTTTGGAGAGAATTATAATTATTATTAAAAAAAGAAGGTGGATTTATGAGTAACTTTTTTGAGAATAAATCAATTTTAATAATAGGTGGGACAGGTACTATTGGTAAAGGTCTTATCAAGGAATTGATAAAACAACATCCTAAAGTTATTAGAATTTTTAGTAGAGATGAATATAAACAGTTTAAAATACAAAATCATTCTGATTTTATAAATGATTATCAGAATTTTAGATTTTTAATTGGAGATGTTAGAGATTATGAAAGAGTAGATAGGGCTATGCAAGGGGTAGATATAGTATTTAATCTTGCAGCTATGAAGCATGTTGGTTCTTGTGAGTATAATCCAACAGAAGCAATTAAAACAAATGTAGATGGAATGAATAATGTCATTAAGGCGGCTATAGAACATAATGTTGAATGTGTATTATTTACATCTTCGGATAAGGCTATTAATCCAGTAAATACATATGGAGCAACAAAGATGCTTGCTGAAAAATTAGTACAAGCAGCTAATTATAGTAAAGGAAGTATAAAGACTAAGTTTATAGCTGTTAGATTTGGTAATGTTATGGGATCGAGAGGATCAGTAATTCCATTATTTAAAAAGCAAATTTTAGAGCAAAGAAGAATAACAGTAACAGATCCAAGTATGAATAGATTTATGATGAGCCTTAGCAGTGCAGTAAATCTTATGTTGAAGGCTTGTGAGGTATCAATTGGTGGAGAACTATTTATTTTAAAAATGCCAGTTATTAATCTTGGGAATATGTCAGAAGTGATAGTTGAAGAAGTTAGTAAGAAGTACGGGATAGATAGAGAAAATGTACATATTGATTATATTGGTTCAAAGGCTGGAGAAAAATATCATGAAGAGCTTATGACGGTAGATGAATCAAGATATGCAAAGGATTTAGGAGATATGATAGCAGTTATGCCAACATCATATAATACAAATTATTATTTGAAATATTATAGTAAGTTTGATAGTTGTGCTTTAAAGAGCTATTCAGCAGAGTTTACACAGGATATAGATAAAGAGGAAATAAGAGATTTAATTATGAGTGAAGGGTTATTATAGGTGAGATAGATGAATGAAAAGATAGAAGTTTTACAAACAGCAAATGAGTATTTATTTAATTTAAAAGGTGGAATAAATAATTTAGTAGTTCTTATGAATGAAGAAAAAGAACAGCAAGCTTGTGGATTAATTCCAGATGTGGCCGATGGAATTGGATGGACGTTAGATGTAGTTAGATTAACTTCTGATATAATTGGTGAAGTTGAAGGTCTTAATGAGATAGATAATTTTCTTTCAGAGATAGTAGAAGCGTTAGAGAATGAAGATTACATATTAGTTTCTGATTTATTTAATTATGAAGTTTTACCAATACTAGAAAATATACATGAAACTATCAGAAGTAAAGTTTTAAGTTAGGAGTAAACTATGGGGAATATTATATGTATAATCCAAGCTAGAGTGGGATCAACAAGATTACCTAATAAAGTTCTGAAAATTATAAAAGGTAAGACTATTTTAGAACATGTAATAGATAGAGTATTAAAAGCAAATCACATAGATAATATAGTAATTGCAACAACTGATAGAAAACAAGATGATAGTATAGTTAATTTATTAATTGAAAAAAATATAGCATTTTATAGAGGTAGTGAAAATGATGTGTTGGAAAGGTATTATTGGGCTGCAAAAAGAAGTAAAGCAGATATAATTGTTAGAATAACGAGTGATTGTCCTCTCATTGATTATAAAATAATAGATAAAATGCTAATAGAGTATAAAAAAAATAATTTTGATTATTATAGTAATACGATAACAAGAACATTTCCTAGAGGTTTAGATGTTGAAATATTTAGTTTGAAATCATTAGAAATAGCATATGAAAATGCAAATTTAGACTTTGAAAGAGAACATGTGACACCTTATATTTGGAAAAGAAAAAACAAGTTTAAAATAGGTCAATATTTAGATACTGTTGATAACAGTAACATAAGAGTAACTCTAGATACTAGAGAGGATTTTATTGTGATGAAAGATATTTATGAAAAGTTTTATAAAGATGAAGGTATAAATATTCATAGAGTTATAAAATATTTAAATGAATTAGGTGACAAGGTAGCTAATTATGAAATTGAGCAAAAAGATATTCAACAGAAAGTTTACTTAAGAAGTGTTCAAGAAGAAGATATAAACTTTTTATTGGAATTAAGAAATGATTTAGAGGTACGAAAAAATTCTTTTAACGAGGAAATTCTAACTCTAGAGAAGCATTTAAAGTGGTTTAAAAATAGAGATTTAGAACAAAATAAATATTATCTTTTAACTGATGGAATTTACAAAATAGGAAGTGTTTATTTGTTGAAAGGTGAACAGGGAAATGAAATAAGTTACATGATTCATAAAGATTTTAGAGGGATGGGGTATGGCAAATTAATTATCAATATGATTGAAAATGAAATTGATGGAGAATTAATTGCAAAAGTTAAAAAAGAGAATTATATATCAAATAAAATATTTGAAAAATTAGGATATTCTAAATTGAGTGAAAAAAATTTAAATATATATATAAAAGTAAAGAAATGAAGAATTTTATTTCTTTACTTTTCTTTTAAGGAGACACATTATGAAGGTTTTTATTTTAGCTAATGGTGGAACAACACTAGGAATGGGACATATAATGAGAACTTTAGTAATTGCAAAGGAATTAGCAAAACATTTAGAGGTTGTATATGCAGTTACTAATAGAGCAGAGTTCATACCAGCGACAACAAAGGTTAAAGAACAAGGATTTAGTTTCATTTTTGAAGAAGATATTTTAAGAGAACTTACAAGCGAAGATATTTTAATTATTGATAGATATGATTTAAAAGAAGAAGACCTTAGTTTTTATAAAGATAAGGTTAAGCTACTTCTAGTATTTGATGATAATAATTTATTTTCTTATTATGATGTAGATATTATATTAAATCAAAATTTACATGGAGTGGAGTTAAAGTATAAAACAAATAATAAAACAAAGGTTTTAGCAGGGGGAGAGTTTTCTCTTTTAAGAGATGATTTTTTAGGAAATGAACCAATTGAAATTTTAGAAAATGTGAAAAATGTAATTTTAACTGTAGGTGGGAGTGATAATTTAAATTTCACTCATAGAATATTAAAGGAAATTAAACACTTTAGTAGTACAATTAATGTAGTTATTGGTCCAGCTTTTAAGGATACAAATTTATTGAAAGAAAGCTATAAAGATTATCAGCATATAGTATTTAGAGAAAATGTTAATATGACAGAACTTATGAAAAATTCAGATTTAGCAATTTCAGCTTGTGGAAGTACTATTTATGAACTTTCATTTTTAGGAGTTCCAACAGTAGGAATTGTTATAGTAGATAATCAAAAAAAGCTTGGACAGTACATAAAAAATAATGAGATAGCTATTATTTCAGATATTAAAGACATTAATAAAAATATTAAATCTATGAATTATAACCTTAGAAAGAAGCTAAGTGAAAATATGAAAAAAGCAATTGATGGACAAGGAAAATATAGAGTTATAAATGAAATCCTAAAGTCTGTTAAGGAATAAAGAGTATTTTCGATAATTTTATTAGAGATAGTATGAAATGGGGGACAATATGAGTAATTTATTTGAAATTGATGGAGTTAAAATTGGTGGGAATGAAAAGTGTTTTATCATAGCAGAAATGTCAGCAAATCATCTTCAAGATTTTGATAGAGCAGTTGAAATTATAAAAAAGGCAAAGTGGGCAGGTGCTGATGCTATAAAACTTCAAACATACACACCAGATACCATTACACTTGATTGTGATAATGAGTATTTTCAAATTAAGCAAGGAACTATATGGGATGGAACAACTTTACATAAGTTATATCAAACAGCTTATACACCTTGGAAGTGGCAAGGAAAGTTAAAAGAGATTGCAGAGGAAGAGGGACTTGTATTCTTTTCATCACCTTTTGATTTTAGTTCAGTAGATTTTCTTGAAAGTATAAACGTACCAGCATATAAAATAGCTTCATTTGAGATTACTGATATTCCTTTTATTGAGTATATTGCATCAAAGGCAAAACCAGTAATCATGTCAACAGGGATTGCAAGACTTGGTGACATACAAGAGGCTATAGATGCTTGTCATAGAAGGGGAAATAAAGATATAGCGATTTTAAAATGTACATCAGCATATCCAGCACCAGTTAATGAGATAAATTTAAAAACTATGGTTAATATGAAAGAAACTTTCAATATAACAACAGGTTTATCAGATCATACAATGGGAACTACAGTTTCAGTTGCAGCAGTTGCGATGGGAGCTAAAATAGTTGAAAAACATATGATACTTAGAAGAAGTGATGGCGGTGCAGATAGTAAATTCTCTATGGAGCCAGAAGAATTTAAAGAAATGGTTGATGCTATCAGAATGACTGAAAAAGCAATAGGTAGAGTAACTTATGATTTAAGTGAAAAGCAAAAGAATTCAAGAGAGCATTCGAGAAGCTTATTTGTTGTGAAAGATGTTAAAGAAGGGGAGATTTTTACAAATGAAAATGTGAAATCTATAAGACCAGGATTTGGTATAGCAACTAAATATATAAATGACATTATAGGAAAAAAGGCTAAGTGCGATATAGAAAAAGGAACACCAGTTAAATGGAATTTAGTCGACATAGATAAGGAGGATAAATAGTATGAAAAATGTTTTAGTTACAGGTGGAGCAGGATTTATAGGAAGATGGCTTGTTAAAAGTCTTTTAGAAGATGGTTATAAGGTGTTAGTACTTGATAATTTATCTAATGGAAGTTTAGAGAATATAGAAGAGTTTAAAGGTAATACTGATTTTAGATTTGTAGAGGGCGATATTCAAGATGAGGTATTACTTGATAGAATTTTTGAAGAAAAGTTTGATGTAGTTTATCATCTTGCAGCATCAATAAATGTTCAAGATTCAATTGATGATCCAAGAACGACTTTCTACAATGATACAGTTGGAACATTTAATATCTTAGAGAGAGCTAAGTGGCAAATGTTTGGAAAGAACTCTCATATGGATGGAGAAGAGTGGATTATAAAAGAGGGAACACAAACTCATCCTTGTAAAGTAGTATTTATGAGTACTTGTATGGTATTCGATAAGTGTGATAATCCAGAAGGTATAAATGAATTACATCCAACAAAGCCAGTATCTCCATATGGTGCAAGTAAGATAGGAGCGGAAAATTTAGTAGTTTCATATTACTTATCATATAAATTACCAACAGTAGTTATAAGACCTTTCAATACATATGGACCGCACCAAAAAACTGGTGGAGAAGGTGGGGTTGTAGCTATATTTATTAACTCAGCTTTAAAAGGGAATGATATAAATATTTATGGTACAGGAGAGCAAACTAGAGATTTATTATATGTAAAAGACTGTGCTAGATTTATAAAAATGTCTGGATTAAATAGTAAGGTTGATGGTGAGATAGTTAATGCAGGAACAGGAAGAGATGTTACTATAAACGAACTTGCAAAAATAATTAGTGAAGATAGAGTAAAAGTTAATCATGTAAAACACATTCATCCACAAGCAGAGATAATGAAGCTTTTATGTGATTCAAGAAAGGCTAATGAAATATTAGGATGGATACCAAATTATACTCTTGAAGAAGGAATTAAAGAAACAGAAATTTGGATAAACGGAGACTCAATTCAGAAGTAGCTTTAGCTCTTCTGAATGCTTAGTCAAGTTATCTAGGAGCGTGTGGGTCTTTATTTCTAACTTGCTTAGAAATATTAGAAACACTAGCTATCAGATAAAAGAAAATATGTAAAGTAGGGTGAGTTAAATGAGTGATTTAGCTATAAATGGAGGAACTCCAGTAAGGGAAACATATTTAGATTATGGAAAACAAAGTATAAGTGGTTGTGATATAGATGAAGTTATAAAAGTTTTAAAAAGTGGATATCTTACAACAGGACCAATGGTTGCAGAATTTGAAAAAGTAGTTGCAAACTATGTGGGATGTAAGTATGCTGTGGCAGTTACAAATGGAACAGCAGCACTTCATATAGCAATGCTTGCAGCAGATATAAAAGAAGGGGACGAAGTATTAGTAACTCCTATGACTTTTGCAGCATCAGCAAACTGTATTTTATACTGTGGTGGAAAACCGGTATTTATTGATATAGAACCTGATACAGGAAATATTGATGTAAGTAAGCTAGAAGAAAAGGTGACTGATAAAACAAGAGCTATAATAGCAGTTGATTTTACAGGACATGCAGTTGATATAGATAAGATAATGGAGATAGCAAAAAAGCATAATCTTATAGTTGTAGAAGATGCAGCTCATGCACTTGGAAGTGAGTACAAGGGAATAAAAGTTGGTAATATAGCAGATATGACCACTTTCTCATTCCACCCAGTAAAACCCATAACAACAGGTGAAGGTGGAATGGTTGTAACTAATTCAGAAGAATTATATAAAAAGCTTTCATTATATAGAACACATGGAATAACAAGAGATGAAAGCATTTTAGAAAATGATAAAGAAGAAGCATTTTACTATGAGCAACATCTATTAGGCTATAACTACAGAATTCCAGATATAAACTGTGCACTTGGAATTAGTCAACTTACAAAAATAGATTATTTCATAAATAAAAGAAGAAAGCTTGTAGATAGATATAATGAACTTTTAAAAGAATTTGATTGCATAGAAGCACCGATAGAAAAAGAGTATTCAAAGTCTGGGTATCATATATATGTAATTAAATTAAAATTAGACAAGCTTAAAAAATCAAGAAATCAAATATTTAAGGAACTTAGAGCAGAAAATATAGGAGTTAATGTACACTATATTCCAGTGTATTATCATCCTTATTATAAGGGACTTGGGTATGGGAAAGGTCTTTGTAAAAATACAGAAGAGTTTTATGAAAGAATACTAACTCTACCTTTATATCCTAAGATGAAAGAGCAGGATGTAGTAGATGTTATAAGTGCTTTAACAAAAATATTAAATTAAAGCGTGAGAGAAGTGTTAGAACTTCTCTCTTTTTTGTACTATAAAGATTTTACAAAAATTTCAGTTGTAAAAATCCTTATATACTGCTATATTTGAAAAGTTAATAAAGGGAATTAGTTTAGTTATAAATAAACTAATGAAAGGAATTCAAATGCAAAAAGATATAATACAATACAGTGGATACAACAATTTTAAGTGTATAACAGATAAATGCAAGCATACTTGTTGCAGTGGGTGGCAAGTAGATATAGATAATAAAACTTATGATAAGTATAAAAATTCAATACATTTCAAGGATAGTATGGGGTTGAAATTTACATCTAAAGATAAAAATAATTTTTCTATGAAGCTTAATGAAAATAAAGATTGTAGTTTTTTACAGGAAGACAAGCTTTGTGAGATTCATGCAAATCATGGAGAAGAATTTTTATGTAATACATGTAGAATTTATCCAAGAGGAGTTAATATAGTAGGAGATAGAACTGAAAGACATTTGTTTTCTTCATGTCATGCTATGATAGATATGTTTTTATTAAATGATAGAAAACTTACTTTTGAGGTAGAAGAAGGAATTTATAGTGAGGATGAAATTTCAAGAGTTATAGATATTGAAACTGATATGGAAAAAATGATTTTCACAGCTGTTAGAGGATTTACTATAGAAGTTATTCAAAGTGATTTTATAAGTTTAGAAGAGAAGTTTGTTTTGCTTGGACTTGCTTACAGTAATTTTGCTGAGTTTAATAAAAGTAAGGATTATGACTCAATTTTAAATACTATAGATATTTACACAGAGATGATAGAAGACTCGGCTTCAATTCCACATCTTGAGGCTTCAGAAATATATGATGCAATTAAAAGTATAGTTTTAGGTGAGATAGCAAATTTTAATTTAAAAGATGAGCTTAAAGAAATTATTCCAAACTTAGAGTATGTTTTAAATGGAGATGAAGATTTCAATAGAAAGTATGAGAGATACTTAGAAAAAAATTCTACATATATAGAGAATTATTTAGTGAACGCAGTTTATTCATCAGGTATGCCTTTTATTAGTGAGGATATGATGGATAACTATATTTTATTAGTTGTAAAATACATTGCATTTAAAGTTTATATAACATCAGTTAAAGAAGATGAAATCACAAATGATAATTTTATTGATGTAGTTGCTTTAAGTAGCAGAAGTTTTGATCATAATCAAAAAGCAGTAGCTATTTTAATTGAAGAATTAAAAACACTTGTAAATTCAAGTGAGGATGCTATTGGAGTTTTAGTTAATATGATTCGCATCCCCGGGGATTGTATAAAGTTTTGAAAAATGTAGCCGATATATTATTTAGATAAAAGAAGTTTTGATAAGAGAGGATGAGAAGTGTGAGATTACATAATAATATAATGTCACTTAATGTATTTAAAAATTATAAAAACAACTTAGCTGATAATTCAGTAGCACTTAATAGAATATCTTCAGGAAGTAAAATTAACAGTGCAAAAGATAATCCTAATAAGCTTGGGCAAAGTGAGAATTTTAAACTTCAACTTAGAGGGCTTCAAGCAGCTAGGAAGAATGTCCAAGATGGTGTTTCTATGATGCAAACTGCTGATGGGGGATTAAATGGAATGTCAGAATCTCTTATTAGGATGAGAGAGCTTACTGTTCAAGCAGGGAATGATGTTTTAAGTGATGATGATAAAAAAGTTATTCAAAATGAAATTGATCAGTTAAAGCAAGGAATTAATGACTTAGCAAGTAATACCGAGTTCAATGGGGTTAAACTTTTAGGGAATACAGATGTTACTGATAATGACTTGCCACTGTCACATATAATGACAACAGGAAGTAGTGTTGGTGATGAGATTTTGATTCCTAGTTTTAATTTTAATTGTGATACTATAAAAGATGAGAATGGAAATAAGTTATCAGATATAGATGTTGTAAATGAGAATATTGATAAAGCATTAGGTACAATAGATTCAGCAATTAAAACAATTAGTGATGCAAGGAGTAAGTTTGGTGCATTAAGTAATAGATTTGAAACACTTGGTGAAAATCATGAGACTAATAGTTTAATGCTTGAAAGGGCAAACTCAAATATATCAAGTGCTGATATAGCAAAAGAGATGATGGAATTTTCAAGAACTAATATTTTGATAAAAGCAAGTAATTATATGATGGCTCAAACAAATGAATTGCCAAATGAAGCATTAAGAGCAATAGAAAGAATTTAATATATAAAAATTGAATAAAGAAAATATTAATAAAATGTATTTTATGTAAAAAAATATATCTTGTTAATTTTGATTATATTAAAGATTTTGATAGGATTTGAAAAAAAATATCAAAATCTTTTTTTTATATTTTAATATATCTATACAAATACAAATAAGGAAAAATAAGTTAAATTTAAAATTGAAATAAATTAAATAAAAAACAAAAAAACTCCTTAAAAGTAAAACAATTGTTAAGAAAATGAGAATAAATTTGACGGATAGACAAAAAAGTATACAAATTATTAAAAGGCAATGTATAGAAAACTATACCATTTAAGGTTATAATATCAATAAGAAACATTAATGGGATTATGTTTATAAAAAGGTAAAAAATACAAAGATAGATATGAGGTGAGAAAATGTCTGTATATATGGATTCGGGTTCGTATACTTATGAACTTATAAAACAAGGTCTAAATACGGCAAATATGAGGGGGAAAACAATCGCAAATAATATTTCTAACGTGAATACTAAGGGATATAAAAAGTATAATGTTAGTTTTGAAGATACATTAAGCGATGTAAGCAATGAGATTAAAAGAACAGGGCGAGTAAAAATGTCTAATAAGGAAATTGGAAAGATAAAAGTTAGCAAGGATAAATCAACTTCTATGAATACAAATGGTAATAATGTTGATATTGAAATAGAAAAGACTAACCAAGCAGCAAATACACTTTTATATAATGCGTTGATAGGTAAGGCTAATTCAAAGCTTTCAACGAAGGGTTACATAATAAACGGGGGTAAATAATAAATGACAAGTGGTATGTTTTCAGCAATGAGAATTAGTGCAAGCGGTCTTGCAGCAGAGAGACTAAGAATGGAAGTAACAGCTTCAAACATAACAAATAGTATGGTTACAAGAGGTGAGGATGGAAATCCTTATACAAGAAAAGTAGCAGTATTCCAAGAAAATTTAGATAATGCAATGGGGATGAATGGAGTTAAGGCAGTAGGAGTTGTTAATGATAAATCAGATTATAGACTTAAGTATGATCCAGGACATCCAGATGCAGATCCACAGACAGGATATGTAACAATGCCTAATGTTAATGTTTTAAATGAAATGGCTGATATTATAGCAGCATCAAGAAGCTATGAGGCAAATGTTGATGTTATGAATGCTACAAAATCAATGTTTATGAAAGCGCTAGAAATTGGGAAATAAGGGGTTAAGAATTAATGGAAATACATAATGGTTTTATAAATCAATATAATCAGATTTCAAGTATAAATAATAATTTATTTTTACAAAAAACTGATGAGATTGAAGTAAATGAAAATGGGATAATGAGTTTTTCAGAAATATTGAAAGAAAAACTTGATATAGTAAACGATAAACAAATAGAAGCGGATATTGCAACACAAAAAATGATTCAAGGTGAAGATATTGCTATACATGAAGTAATGCTTGCGGGGGAAGAAGCAAAGATTTCATTGCAACTTGCAATGCAGGTTAGAAATAAACTTGTAGAAGCATTCCAAGAGATAAATAGAACTCAAATTTAGTTTTTGTAAGGGGTAAAAATAATGGAAAAAGTCAAAGAGTTCCTTAAAAGTATTCTAGAGAAATTCAAGGCAATGGGAAGAGTAGCGAGAATTTCCATTATAGTAGCTTTAATTGCAGTAATTGTAGGAATTGTTTTAGCAGTTGCTTATTCAATGAATAATAAGTATCAAGTTTTATTTACAGGGCTTGAGGGAAAAGATGCACAAATGGTTACGGAAAAGCTTAAGGAATTAAAAGTAGATTTAAAGGTGAAAAATGATACAATTCTTGTTCCAAAGGATAAAGTAGATAGTTTAAGATTAGAACTTGCACCAAATCTTAGTGGAGGAAGTATTGGTTATGAGCTTATGGATGAGGGAAGTTCATTTGGTATAACATCAGAAGAATTTGCATTGAAAAAGCTTAGAATGACTCAAGGTGAAATAGAAAAGACAATTAAAAGTTTTCCACAAATAGAAAATGCAAGAGTACATATAACTCTTCCAAAAGAAACTGTTTTTGTTGATGAGGCAAAAGAAGGAAGTGCAGCAGCATACATTCAATTAAAATATGGTGAAAGTTTAGAAGCTTCACAAGTTAAATCAATAGTAGCACTTATATCATCATCAGTAGATAATATTCCAAAAGAAAAAATAGAAGTAATAGATCAAAATATGAAACTTTTATCTGAAGGGATTTATTCAAAAGAGGGCGAAGGGGTTGTTTCAGCTGGTGAAGCTGTTTCAAATCAAAGAAAGTTAGAAGCGAATTATGAAAAAGAGCTAGAAGGTAGTGTGTATGATTTATTAAATCCTGTTATAGGAAATAATAAAATTAAAACTCAAATAAATGTTGAGTTAGACTTTGATTCAAAGCAAAAAACAGAAATAATAGTTGATCCTAATAAAGTTATAAAGAATCAAACAACTATCAAAGAGTCAAGTAATAATGGTGCTACAAGCACAGGTCCTATTGATGATAATATGAGTAATAATATAGAAGATGCTAACGGCAATGGGACAAGTAGACAAGAACAGAGTACTGAATATGAGATTGGAAAAACAGAGGTTAAAAATATTAGTGCACCAGGTGAGGTTAAAAGAGTAACAGCATCAGTTGTTATTGATGGATCGCTTGATAATAAAACTACAGAAGCTATAAAAGAACTTGTTGGAACAGCTATAGGTTATAAGCAAGGAAGAGGCGATCAAATTTCAGTAGTAAGTATGAGTTTTGATAGTGAGCAAAAAGAGGCAGCAGCAAAGCAAATAGAATTAATGAATGTGCAAGCTAAAAAAGAAAAAATAACAAAGGCTGTTGTGATAGGAATAATTTTAATAATTGCTATAATACTTCTTGCATTTTTAATAAGTAGAGTTAAAAAGAAAAGAGAAGAGATTGAAGAAAAAGAACAGTCAAGAAGTCTTAATGTTGTAATTGATGATAATTCAATGCAAAGTTTTGATCCTATTGATTTTGATATAAAAGATGAAAAAACACATGTTGAAAGTGAAATTAAAAATTATGCAAATGAAAAGCCAGAACAAGTAGCAGATGTTATAAAGTCTTGGTTAAATGAAGATGAGAGGTGATAGCTTTGGCTAAGGATAATAAAAAGTTAACAGGCATACAAAAAGCGGCAATTTTATTTATAACACTAGGTCCGGATGCCTCAGCTAAGATTATAAAAAGATTACCAGAACATGAAATTCAAAAAATAACTTATGAAATTGCAAATATAAGTTCTGTAAGTTCAAGTCAAAGAGAAGAAATTATGCAAGAGTTTTTACAGATGAATAAAGCAAGGGATTATGTTAAAGAGGGTGGAGTTGATTATGCAAGAACTATTTTAGCACAGGCTCTTGGTAATCAAAAAGCCAGTGAAATTATTGCAACTATAACAGAGATTACTCAAAAAAATAGACCTTTTGCTATTGCTAGAAAAGTAGATGCAGGTCAAATTCTTAATATAATATCAGGAGAGCATCCTCAAACAATAGCACTTATACTTTGTTATTTACAGTCAGATAAAGCTGCACAAATACTTGCAGAATTGCCAGAGGATTTACAAAGTGATGTAGCTTATAGAATTGCAACTATGAGCAATACATCACCAGATATTATAAAAGAAATAGAGAAAGTGCTAGAGAGTAAATTATCATCTGTTGTTAGAACAGAAGTTACTGAAATTGGTGGAGTTGAGACATTAGTAGGAATGCTTAATCAGGTTGATAGAACTACTGAAAAAAATATAACAGAATCATTAGAAATAGAAGATGCAGATCTTGCAGATAAGGTTAAAAGCAGTATGTTTGTATTTGAAGATATTATCAGTATTGATGATATTTATATTCAAAGGATTCTTAGAGAGGTTGATGTTAAAGAACTTGCACTTGCACTTAAAGGCTCTTCAAGTGAAGTTGCAGAAGCAATCTTTAAGAATCAATCTAAGAGAGCAGCTGCATCACTTAAAGAGGATATGGAATTCCTTGGACCAGTTAGGCTTATGGATGTTGAAAAAGCACAACAAGGTATTGTTTCAATTATAAGAAGACTAGAAGAAGCGAATGAAATTATATTAGCAAGAGGTGGAGAAGATGCAATCATCTTATAGTATTATAAAGAGCCGAACAGTTGAAGTTAAAAAAAATATTGATATAAAAACAAGTTACTTAAATAGTAAGCAGATAGAAAGTTCAATGTCGATGGAGAGTGAAGAGGAAGCTATAAGAGCAAAACAAAGCTTAGAATCAATGAGAAAATTAATTTTAGGTGGAGTTGAAAGGGAAAAAGAAAAAATTATAAAAAATGCTTATGAAAAAGCTAAACTTATAGAAAAAGAAACGTATGAGAAAGCTTATAATGAAGGATTTGCAAATGGAAAAGAAGATGGATATAAAGATGCTTATGAGGGGAATATTCAAGTAGCAGAGAAGCTTGTAAAAGATGCAAGATCACTTTTGGAGAATTCAAAAATTGAATATGAAAAATATCTTGAAGCAAAAAAAAGCGAAATTATAGAACTTACTTTTAAGGTTTGTGAACATATTTTAGAGCGAGAAATAAAAAAAGAAGATGGAATAAATGATTTTATTATAAAAATTTTAGAAAGTTCAAAAGAGAGCAAAAGCTTTGTGATTAGATGTAATTCAGAGCAGATGAAATCTGTAAAAGAGAGAATTGAAAAAGAAAAACAAAATTTAGGATTAAGGACTGAAATTTGTTTTGTAGGGGATGAAAAAATTTCAATAGGAAATGCATCGGTAGAATTAGAGGGTGGAACTGTTGAAGTTGGAATAGATAATGCAATAGAGAGTATAAAACGAGAAGTCTTTTAAATTTATGACTAGGAGGAAGTATGTTAGATATTGATTTTTCTTTAATGAGTCAAAAAATAAAAGAAACAACAGCATATCGTTATGAAGGCAGAGTTAGTAAGCTTATAGGACTTACAATAGAAGTTGAAGGAATAAGAGCAGCTATGGGTGAACTTTGCACAATTTACACAGACAATGGAAATGAGATAAAAGCAGAAGTTGTTGGATTTAGAGAAAAAGAACTTTTACTTATGCCAATAGGTGAATTACAAGGGATTGCACCAGGGTGTAAGGTTATTCCAGAAGGGAGACCTCTTAGTGTTAAATGTAGTGATGAACTCCTTGGAAAAATTCTTGATGGTGTTGGACAACCTTTTGAGGGGGATGGAATTGAAAATGGAGAGTATTATCTTTTAGATAGACTTCCACCAGACCCTATGAGAAGAAAAAGAATTAAAGATATTCTCCCAACTGGTATTAGAGCAATTGATGCTTTTCTAACTTGCGGTGAAGGGCAAAGAATTGGAATATTTGCAGGGAGTGGAGTTGGTAAAAGTACAACACTTGGAATGATTGCAAGAGAAGCTAAGGCTGATGTTAACGTTATAGCACTTATAGGAGAGAGAGGTAGAGAGGTTCTTGAGTTTATAGAAAAGGATTTAGGTGAAGAAGGAATGAAAAAGTCAGTAGTTGTTTGTGTAACTTCAGATAAGTCACCGCTTCAAAGGCTTAAAGGAGCTTTAACAGCAACAGCAATCGCTGAGTATTTTAGAGATAAAAATAAAAAGGTAATTCTTATGATGGATTCAGTTACAAGATTTGCAATGGCTCAAAGAGAGATAGGGCTTGCTATAGGAGAGCCACCAGCAACAAAAGGGTATACACCTTCAGTTTTTGCAATGCTTCCAAAACTTATGGAAAGGGCAGGAACATCAGATAAAGGTTCAATAACTGCTTTTTATACAGTCTTAGTTGATGGAGATGATTTTAATGAGCCTATAGCGGATACAGTAAGGGGTATTCTTGATGGGCATATAGTTTTATCAAGAGATTTAGCTCAGAAGAACCATTATCCAGCAATAGATGTTTTAAATTCAGTGTCAAGACTTATGCCAACCATTGCACCAGAAAAGCATAAAGATATTGCATCAAATCTTAGAGATATGCTTGCTACTTATAAAGATTCAGAAGATCTTATAAATATAGGTGCATATGCTAGGGGAGCTAATAGAAAGTTAGATAAAGCAGTTGATTTAAATCAACATATAATTGCGTTTTTAAAACAAAAAATAGATGAAAAAGCAGAGTTTGAAACTACGATAAATTCACTTGAACTATTAGGTAGGAGATAATTTAAATGGAAGCAGGATTTAAATTTAAACTAGAAAAAATTCTTGATATGAGACTAAAAAAGGAAGAAGAGAGTGCGATTGTTTTTAAGAGTGCGCAAAT
Organism: Sarcina sp.; assembly: GCA_051655925.1. GTDB lineage: Bacteria > Bacillota > Clostridia > Clostridiales > Clostridiaceae > Sarcina. Next base: position 17,147 of record JBOGAY010000020.1, read on the forward strand.
GGAAAAACAAGTAGTACAAGATAAGTTAGATGAACTTGAAAATGATTTTAATAAGCATAAAAAAATTTCAAGTTCAGATACAGTAGTTTATCAAAAGATAAAAAGAATTTATATGCAAAATGTTAGCAAAGCAATAGAAAGTACTAAGAAAGAACTTGAGAAAAAACAAATAGTGGTAGAAGAGAAGAGAGCAGATGTTCTTAAAAAACAAATTGAAAGAAAAACGGTTGAGAAGTTAAAAGAAAAACAGTATCAAAGCTTTGTTAAAGAAAAAAATAGGGTGGAGAATGTTGCAAATGATGAGTTTGCAATTTTTGCACACTTTAGAAATCTTGAAAGGAGGTGAGATTTGTGAGGGTAAATATGGTTGAGTTTGAAAAGTTAGATGTTATGAAACTTAGAAAAGAAGAAAAAGTTATCAATAAAAAAGATAGGTTTAAAGATAAGTCTTTTGAAAATGTTTTAAATGATAGTAAAAATATTAAGGAGCAAAAAGAACTTAGAAAGAAATCTGATGAAAAAATTGATATAAAAAAAGCCAAGAGTGCGTCTACTGAAACAGAGAGTAAAGATGTGAAAAATAATACTCAAAATACTAATACCGAGATTGAAGATATTAAGGTTGAAAATTTACTAGCAATGTTACTAGCGGTAAATAATACTTTAGAATCTGATAGTGAACTAAGTATAGAAGAGAGAATTATTTTAGAGGCTGATAAAAATTTTGTAAATGAAGCAAAAGAAATATTAAATAAAGTTGCTTCTAAAGAAAATTTAAATGGATTAAGTCTAGAATTTTTAGATTCAAATAATTCATTAAATGAAAAAATAAAGATTCCTGTAGTTGAAGAGTTAGAGGAATTAATTAAGGAAATAAAAATTGTAAATCCAGAGATAAAAATTGATAGAAATAATTTTGATTTGAATCAAATGAAGGAATTAATAGTTAAAGCTCTTAATGAAAAAGGTTTAAGTAATGAAGATATAAAATCTTTAAATATGAATGTGGAGATTGTAAAAGATGCTCATACTGCTAAGGCTATAGATAATGGTATTACTATAAACAAAGACGAAGTTAAGAATGTAAATAATTTAAGCCAAGGAGATTTAGATGAAAAAAGTAATGTAATACTAGATCAAAAGGGTGAGGTAGAAACTTCGAAATTAAATCAAGAAAAGACTTTTGATATGAGTTCAAAAGAAGATTTTAATGAAAAAAGTGGCGAAAGTAAGGAAGATGATTTTCTTTCAAAGCTTTTAACTGAAGATAAGTCAGTTTTTGATATAAATCTTCAAAGGATGAAAGATTTTTCTAATATTCAAAAAATTGATTCAAAAATATCTATAAATAAAGAAACTATAAATATGGATATCAAAAATACAGTTCTTAATATGACAAAAGTCAATATGAAAGAAATGATTGTTAAAGTAAATCCAGGAAATCTTGGAGAGATATCTATAAAACTTATAGCTGAAGCAGATAGTATGAAGGCTGTAATCAAGGTTAGTTCAAAAGAAACTTATGCTTTGATAAGTGGACAAGATATAAAGCAACATCTTTCAAGTGAGAATATAAAAATTTCTGATGTTGAGATAGAACTTTATAAAGAAGATACAACCTTCTTCAATGAATCAAATGAGTTTATGGGTAAAGATGAATCAAGAAAAAATTATAGTGAAACATCAAAAAATGAATCTATGGAACTTGAAGATGAGATAGAGGAAGAAATTACTTTAGCATCTTTAGATATCATAATTTAGGGGGAAAAGATGGACTATACTAGAGCAATTGCTAGAAATAATGCAAATTATAATACTACAGATAGGGGAACACCTATAGTTAAGCCTGGTGAAGATATGGATAAGAATGCTTTTCTTACAATTTTATCTGCACAGCTTAGAAATCAAGATCCTATGTCCGGAGATCAAGATTCTACACAATATGTTACACAGATGGCACAGTTTTCAACAATGGAGCAAATGCAAAATTTAAATAAAACTATGACTAATTATTCAGAACAAAATTTAGTTGGAAAAGGTGTAACAGTAGATATACCAGATGCAAATGGTAAGCCATATACAGGGATTGTTAAGGCAGTTAATACTGAGGGTGGTAAAAGAAGTATTTCACTTGAAGTAAGTGAAAATGGAAAAAATGTATATAAAGAATTTCCTGTAGATTCAATAGTTTCAATTCTTGAAGTTCCAAACTTTTCACTTCCAGCAATAAATAATGTAAATGGGAACACATCATTCCTTCTTGCAAGTTCATTTATTGGAAAAGAGGTAAAACTTAGTGAAAAAAATAGTAGTGATGAAAATTATGTTGGTAGTGTAATTGGAGCGTTTAAAGAAGATGGAGTTATAAAGGTTAATGTAAAACTTAAAGATAGTGATGAGGTAATAGCAGTAACTATTGATAAGGTTGTAAGTGTTGGTGATGTTGATACAGAGGCTAATACAGACATAAAGCCAGAAGGGGATAAGGACAGCAGCGAAGAGACAGAAGGTAATAAAGAATAAGTATGGTGAGATAGTTGAATTATAGAATTATTAATGGAAGAGCCTATGGCGCATATAGTATTGATAGTCTAAATTCAAATAATTTAAGTCAGAAAAAAATTCAGAAAGATGATAAAGAACAATCAAGTTTTTCTGAAATATTAAATGGCAAGCTTACTGACAAAAATAATTATAGCTTTAAAGTTTCAAAGCATGCAAGTGAAAGGCTTAAAGAGCTTGGATTTACAAATGGAGATTATGAAAATATAGAAAATGCTATGGAGAAGGCTAAGGCTAAAGGGTCAAAAAATACAGTTATTGTTTATAAGGGTTGTGCAATTGTTGCAAGTGTTGAAAACAACACAATTATAACAGCAGTTGATAAAAATAGAGCAGATGATAATGTATTTACAAATATAGATAGTGCAGTAATTTTATAAAGCTGGACCAATTTTGGAAGCGAGGCTTTGTTGAATGATAGAAATAAAGCAATTACTGTAACTAATTTTTAGGGGGATTTTTAAATGTTAAGGTCAATGTATTCAGGAATATCTGGTATGAAGGTAAACCAAACAAAATTAGATGTAATAGGAAATAATATAGCTAACCTTGGAACAACAGGATTTAAAGCATCTACAGTTAAGTTTCAAGATATGCTTTCACAAAATATGGCAGATGCAACTGCTCCAACAGCGAATCAAGGGGGAATCAATGCACAACAAGTAGGGCTTGGAGTTCAACTTGCAAGTATTGATACAGTTATGACTCAGGGGATGCTTCAGCCAACAGGGAGAAATCTTGATATAGCATTAGATGGCGGTGGATTCTTTATGGTAAGTAAGGGACCACAAGTTTTTGGAGGAAATGATCTTCAGGTAAGTCATAAGCCTGGAGCACACACACTTTCATCAAATGATAGTGGAAGTGAGATGATGTACACAAGAGCTGGTACATTTATTTTGGATCAAGCAGGAAATCTTTTAACATCAGATGGTTATAGGGTTATGGGTTATCCATTAACTAATGATGATAATGGGATGGAGCCAACAGGAAAAACACCAAGTGATGTTTCAACAGGTGGGTTTGACTTTAGATTTGGACCAGGTTCACAACTTAATGGGTTTAAAGTTGTTTTAGGTGCAGTAGGTCCAGGAACAGTTACAGATGCACAGGTTGATAAAGAAGGTAAGGTTATAAAACTTAGTGGAGATTTTTCAAAAACTTCAACAATGACTAAAACAGCAGCTGAAAGTGCTTTAAATAAGGCGTTAGCAGCAGCAGGTATTTCTCAAAGAATTTATGTTTCAGGAGAACCAATGACAATTGCCGAAACAGGTAGTGGAAAAGTTGAGGGTGGTTCAGATGCAACATCACCTAATTCAGTTTCTCTTATGGGAGTTACATTCCAGTTTGGTGAGGGATCAGATTTAAATGGATATACAATTAAAACAGGAAAAATAAATGAATCAGGTACATCAGCAGAAATAGATAAAGATAATAAAACTATTACTTTAAATGGTAATTTTATGGATAGAGGAGCATTAAGTGCTGAGGAATTAGCAGATGCAATTAATGGTGAATTATCAAAGATAGGAATAACTCAAGAAGTTATAGGTATAGGAACACCTACAGTTATTCCAGGGCTTGAAGCACCAGTTAAAGGTGGATTGAATGGAAAGCTACCAGATACTATTAAATCAGAGGATGGAACTAAGGATTTAATAACATTTAAAATGGAGACAGAGGCAGATAAAGATAAGTATTCAGTTTTAAATGGATATAAAATTTCTGTTAAGCAAGATGCAAACAAGGATGCTGATGCAGTTATAGATAAGAGTGCTAAAACAATCAATATTAATTATAAAGTTGATGGTGATGCAACTTCTATTCTTAAAAAAATAAATGATTCATTTACAGGTGCTGATATAGAAAGTATAAACTTATCAGAATTAAATGGACAAAGTGTTCAAGTTAAAGGTGGAGAAGATAAAAAAGCTCCAGATAGTTTTGATATAGGTGGGTTTACTATAAAACTTCCAAAGGGTGATAAGTTAAATGATTATAATTTCAAAATTGTAGACATTGAAACTTCACCATTAAAGGCAGAGGTGAAAGATAAAACAATTGAAATATCAGGGGACTTTTTAACAAGTGGGAATATAACTGCTGATGATATGAAAAAAGTTTTAGAGACAGCTCTTGTAGGAAAAATTGATGGAGATATTACAGTTAGTGGGAGAGCTAAGGTTGATATTGAATCAAAATCAGAAATGATTGATGGTGGAACAGAGTTTAAAGCACCTAAAGATCAATCAGTATTTGGGCTTAACATAAAGTTTGATGAGGGTGAGTCATTAAATGGATATAAAGTTGTTATAGGTGATATTTCATCAGGAACAAAGACATCAGCTAAAGTATCAGATAAAGAAAAAACAATAACTATAAATGGAAATTTTGTTACACAAGGGGCTGTAACAGCTAGTGCAATTAATAGTGCAGTTAATAAAGCTTTAAAAGATAAAGGAATTGAGCAGGGTGTGACTATCACAGGAACTCCTAATAATCCAAGTGGAACAGACTCAATGGAAACTATGGGAGGAACACCAGTTCAAAGTTTAGGTGAAGATGGAACAATTAGTTTTGTTGATGGTTCACAAGCTGTTAAAGCTTATGATGGAGGTCTTAAAACTTTAAAAATTCCAGATACAGTTAGAATGCCAGGAAGTGATATAGAGCTTAGAGTTAAATCATTTAATATAGACCAGCAAGGAATTATAAATTGTATTCTTGAAGATGGTTCGGTAGCAGCAGTTGGACAACTTGCTATTGCAGACTTTAAAAACCCAGAGGGGTTAACAAAGATGGGAGGAAATCTTTATTCAGCATCAGCTAACTCGGGAGAGGCTACTATAAAGAGTGGAGTTGGTACAACGGGTGAGGATAACTCAAAAGGTTATGCTTCAACAATTCAAGGGATGATAGAGATGTCAAACGTTGATTTAGCAGAGCAATTTACTGATATGATAACAACAACTAGAGCATTCCAAGCAAGTGGAAAGATAATAAACACAGGTGACGAGATACTTCAGGACATAATAAATCTTAAAAGGTAATTTGTAAATTAACTATTTAAGGGGAGATATTCCCCTTAAATATTGTAATTAGGAGGAAAGGCTATGATTATGTTAACAGGCTTAAATAATAAAGAGTTTTATTTAAACCCAGATCATATAGAGAAAATGGAAGAAGTTCCGGAGACTGTTATAACTTTAGGAAATGGTAAAAAGTATATTGTTACTGAAACTATTCCAGAGGTGATTTCTGAAATAGTAAAGTTTAAAAAAAGAATATTTAAGGGTGATTTTTAATTTAGGAGGGGTATCAGATGAAAAAGTCAGATGCACTTACCTTTGTTGGTGTAATGCTTGGTATAGGAATGATTATTTGGGGGATGTTTGGTGAAGCAGGACTCGGTATTTTCTGGGATCCACAATCACTAGCAATTACTATTGGTGGATCATTTGCAGCACTATTAATTACTTATTCAATGAGTGATATTAAATCAATAGGTAAGTTATTTATACAAAGTACAAAGGAAATTTCATTATCAGGAGAAGAACTTATAGATAAGTTTGCTACTATATCAACAAAAGCTAGAAAAGAGGGACTTTTATCGTTAGAAGAAGAGGTTAATAGCTTAGAAGATGAGTATATGAAAAAAGGTCTTCAGATGGTTGTTGATGGAGTTGATGGTGAAATAATTCAAGAAATTTTAGAGCTTGAAATAGAACAAATGGAAGCGAGGCATAAAAGGGGAGTAGCACTTTTTAGAACATGGGGAGAATATGCACCAGCATTTGGTATGGTTGGTACACTTTTAGGTCTTATAAAAATGCTTGCAAACCTTGGTGGAGATGCATCATCAATAGCTTCGGGTATGTCAATTTCACTTATAACAACATTCTATGGATCTGTTTTTGCTAATCTTGTGTTTTTACCAACAGCAAACAACTTAGATATTAAAAGCAAAAAAGAAGTTGCAGGTAGAGAGATGATGTTAGAGGGAATACTTTCAATACAAGCAGGAGTTAACCCAAGAGTTGTGGAAGAAAAGCTACTTACATATCTTACACCGACAGAGAAGCTAGCATATTTAAATAGAGGAGCAACTAGCGAAGAAGGTGACGTTGATTAATGGCTAGAAGGAAAAAAAGAAATAGTGAAGAGTCTAATAGTAGTGCAGGTTGGCTTGCGAGTTTTGCAGATACAATGACACTTCTTATGACATTCTTTGTGCTTTTATATTCAATGGCAGAGGTGGATTCTGAAAAGATAAGACAAATGTCAGAAGCATTTCAAAGTGTTCTTCAAGGTGAGAGTGCAGATTCAATACATAAGTTTGATTTGTATGATGGAGAACAGCCTATTCAAGGTGGTGATAGTGAGCTAGAAGTGCCACAGATTAGTGATGCGCAGGAAGATTATACATATGAAGAACTTAAAAATTATGTAGCAGAAAATCAATTAGAAGATAGTGTTAAGATAGAAAAAACTAAGGATGGAATCTTGCTGCAATTAGGAGAGACATTGCTATTTAAATCTGGAGAATCAACATTAAATAATACAGCAATATTAGATAAAATTTCAGAGATAATTTCAAATACAACAAGTAAGATTGAGATAGAAGGTCATACAGATAACGTTCCTTTAAATAGAGCAGGAAAAAGTAACTGGGAACTTTCAGTTGAAAGATCAGTAAATGTTGTTAGGCATTTTATAGAAGGAAAAAAGATAAATCCAGATAGATTATCGGCTGTAGGGTATGGAGAATATAAACCAATAGCTGATAATAATACAGCAGAAGGAAGAGCAGCAAATAGAAGAGTATCTGTATTATTTGTATCTTCCGAAAATTAGTTAAAGGGGTGATTGATTGTGGCAAAAGATAAGGAAAAAATTGATGGGAAAGGTTCTAAAGGTATAACTACAAAAAAAATGGTTGTTATAGGTGGAGTATTTCTTATAGTAACATTTGTTTGTACATTTACAGGAGTTTCACTTATGATGAAAAAAAATAATGGTCAAACAACACAAAAAAAGGTTGAAGAAAAACAAAAGCCTATTGAAACTGAACATTTACCATTAGGGGATGATTTTGTTGTAAATCTTTCAGAGGTTGGTGCTAAGAGATATGTAAAGGCTAATGTAACACTTGCTTATAATCTTGAAGATAAGGAATTTGGCAAAAATATAGAAAAAAATGTAGTTATTTTAAGAGATACAACAATAAGTTATTTAAAAGCAAGATCAGAGGAACAATTAAAAGACTTAGAGGAACTTAAGAGTGGGTTAGTTAAAGAGTTGAACAAAGAATTAAAGAAAGAGAATACAATAACAGATGCATATTTTCAAAGTTTTTTAATCCAATAATTTGACAGTAAAGGAGAGACAGCATGGGATTTACAGATTACTTCTTTTTTATATTTAAATTGGTGTTTTTTTCAGCAGGGTTACTACTAGGGCTAGTTATCTTGCTTAGAAAGACTAAAGATAAGATGGACAAACTATCGAGTGGTAAGTACACAAAAATAATTGAAAAAACACAAATAAGCAAAACAGAAAGTATATATGTTTTTAAAATAGGGGAAGAAGGCATAGCTGTTCTCTCATCTGTTAAAGGCATGGAGAAAGTAAAGGATTTATCTAAAGAAGATATTGAAAAAATTGAAATGAAAAAAGAAAAATTAAATGATGAGATAGAAGAAAAATGTAACAATGGAATTGCTGTAATCAGAAAGAAAGCAGAAAGTTTATTAGTTAAATTTAAGAGGGCAAAGTGATGAAAAAGAAAAATTTTTTTATAGTTTTAGTAGTTAGTGTGCTTGCTATTATTTTAGTAAAGAATCAAATAGTTTTAGCAGAAGAAGCAAGTATAAATATATCACTTGGAGATACTCCAAAAGAGTATGTTGGAAGTCTTAAACTTATGATAATGCTAACAATTCTTACATTGTTACCATCATTTATTATAATGACGACTTGTTTTACAAGAATAGCAGTTGTTTTATCTTTCTTTAAAACAGCGGTAGGTGCACAACAAGCTATACCAAGTCAGGTAATGGTTGGTCTTGCACTATTTACTACTATATTTGTAATGTCGCCAGTTGTTTCTAATATAAATGAAAATGCAATAACACCTTATATGAACAATGAAATTACACAAGAGGTTGCATTAGAAAAAGGTACAGCACCGTTAAGAGATTTCATGCTTAAGGAAACAAGAAAGAAAGACCTTGAACTTTTTGTTAGCATGTCTAAAATGGATACAACAAATTTAACTAAAGAAAATGTTCCATTAACAGTTGTAGTTCCTGCATTTATAATAAGTGAGCTTAAGACAGCCTTTGAAATAGGATTTTTAATTTACCTGCCATTCTTAGTTATAGATATGGTTGTAGCAAGTGTTCTTATGTCAATGGGAATGATGATGCTTCCACCAGTTATGATATCGCTACCGTTTAAGTTGCTTTTGTTTGTAATGGTTGATGGATGGCATTTATTGATAAAATCATTAGTTTTAAGTTTTATGTAGGAGGATGAATAAATGACAGATACTATGCTTATTGGAATTATAAAACAAGCAATGATAGTAGCATTAAAAGTAGCAGGACCTTTTTTAGCAATAGGATTAATCATAGGTCTTATAATTAGTATTTTTCAAGCAACAACTCAGATACAGGAACAAACTTTAACTTTTGTTCCTAAATTATTAGGGGTTGGAGCAATAGGACTTTTTCTTGGAACATGGATGTTACAAACAGTGGTTAATTTTGCGCAAGAAATCTTTACTATAATATCAACAATAGCAAACTAGGAGGGGAAAAATGGATGTTTCAATTATTATAGCTATTATTCTTATCCTTGTAAGAATATCAGTATTTATCATGGTGACACCAATATTTTTTCCACCATCAGTACCTAATCAGGTTAAAGCAGGATTTTCTATAATAATAGCTTTATTTTTAGCAGTAAATATTAAAACGCCACCTATAATTGATTTTCCAAGTGATTTAGCAATGTTTTTAGCATTATTCAATGAAGCTTTTTCAGGAGTAGTTTTAGGACTTGCAGTAGGGCTTTGGTTCTATTTTATAAAAATGGCTGGAAGTTTTTTAGATATGCAAATGGGACTTGGGATGCTTAGTATGTTTGATCCTAACACAAAGAGTCAGTCAACGATGCTTGCTAATATAAGTCACTGGGTAGCAATACTTATCTTTTTTATTGTTGATGGGCACCATATGTTGCTTAGAATGTTTAGTAAAAGTATTGATATAATACCGTTTGGTCAAAATATTTTAAGTCAAGATACTATGGGGATAATGATAGAGGCATTTGCAAATTATTTTGCATTAGCTTTTAGAATTTCAATACCGCTTGTTTTATTAATAATAATTTCAGATATTGTTATGGGACTTGTATCAAGAAGTGTACCACAACTTAACATAATGATTCTTGGAATGCCTATTAAGATTATGGTTGGGCTTTCAAGTTTTATAATATCACTACCAATTATTATTAAGCTTATAGTTTCAGGATTTGATGTAATCCCGGATATTATAGAAAAGATATTTACACTTGTACCAATTTTATTTATTTTTTCAGGAGAGAAGACAGAAGAAGCAACTCCTAAGAAAAAATCTGATGCTAAAAAGAAAGGTCAAATTCCTAGAAGTAAAGAAGTTAGCACTGTACTTAGTACAGGGGCAATTCTTTTAATAGTTATTACTTTAGGAAGTTACATAGTAAATAATTTAAAAACTGTATTGATACATTATTTTTCGTCTGATTTTCAGAGAACTTTAACTGAAAATGAAATAAATAATTTATTTGTAACAACTGCTATGAAGTTTGCAGAAATATTTTTACCAATAGCAATTCCGATTCTTGTTATGGGAGTTGTAGCAAGTATTATGCAGACTGGTTTTATAAATAGCACAGAGGGATTAAAACCTTCGCTTAGTAAAATAAATCCAATAAAAGGATTTAAAAATATGTTTTCAATGAGAAAATTTGTTGATTTAGGAAAAAATTTATTAGTAGTTGGATGCTTAGCTTATGTAGGTGTTAATTTTATGATTGATAACTATGAAAAAATAATGAAACTTGGTGGATTATATTTCCCGACATTTGGAGTTGAATTTAAGTCGCTTTTAGTAGGGATATTTTCTAAAATACTTTTAGTTCTTATAGTTATTGCAGCAGCAGATTATTTCTTTCAATGGAAGATGCATAATAAAGATATGAAAATGTCCAAGCAAGAAGTTAAAGAAGAATCAAAGCAAGCTGAAGGAGACCCTCATGTAAAAGGGAAAAGAAAACAAAAGCAAAGAGAAATGACAATGAATAGAATGATGCAAGCAGTTCCAGATGCAACGGTAGTTATTACAAATCCAACTCATTTAGCTCTTGCTATAAAGTATGAGCAAGGGGGAAGTGGGACAGCGCCAAAACTTGTTGCAAAGGGAGCAGATAATGTTGCGTTAAAAATAAAAGAAGTTGCAAAAGAAAATAAAGTGCCGATTATAGAGGATAGACCACTTGCAAGGCTTATGTATGAAACTGTTGAAGTGGATCAAGAGATTCCTCCAGAGATGTATAAGGCAGTTGCCGAAATACTTGCAGTTATTTATAAGCTTAATAAATAAAGTTACTAAAGGAGAGGAGAGAGAACTTTGGATTTTAAGAAAATGAGTTTAAAAGCAAACACTGATGTATTAGTTGCTTTTGGAGTTATAGGAATAGTTCTTATGATTATTATTCCACTTCCATCACCAGTACTTGATGTAATGTTAGCACTTAATATTACAATATCAGTAGTCATTGCTCTTATTACAATGTTCACAACAAATGTTTTACAACTGTCAGTCTTCCCGACATTATTACTGATAACAACATTATTTAGATTGGGTCTTAATATATCATCAACTAGACTTATTCTAAGTGAGGCAGAGGCAGGGAGTATAATAGCAGCCTTTGGAGATTTTGTTATAGGTGGAAATTATGTAGTAGGAATAATTATTTTCTTAATTATAGTAATTATTCAGTTTATGGTTATTACAGCAGGTGCAGGAAGAGTTTCTGAAGTTGCAGCAAGATTTACACTTGATGCTATGCCTGGTAAACAAATGAGTATAGATGCTGATTTGAATTCAGGATTAATTAATGAAGAAGAAGCTAAAAAAAGAAGAAAAGATTTGCAGTTAGAAGCAGATTTTTACGGGGCTATGGATGGGGCATCTAAATTTGTAAAAGGAGATGCTATTGCAGGAATTATAGTTACAGTTATAAATATTATTGCAGGAATTATAATAGGAGTTTCAATGCTTGGAATGGAATTTGGACAAGCGGCGAGTACATATGTAAATTTAACAGTTGGGGATGGGCTTGTAAGCCAAATACCAGCACTTTTAATTTCAACAGCATCTGGTATTCTTGTTACAAGATCAGGATCATCAGATAATTTTGGTACAGTTTTAACAAGACAACTTACAGCTTTTCCAATAGCACTTGCAATTGCTGCGTGTTTAATGTTTGCTTTAGCAATTGTTCCAGGGATGCCAAAAATGCCTTTCTTATTATTAGGAGTTTTAACAGGAACATGTGCTTATTTTGTTCATAAAGATGAATTGAAAAGAGAAGAACAAGAAATAGTTAAAGAAGTTGAAATGATTGAGGAAGAGGAAAAAAAAGAACCAGAGAATGTTATGAATCTTATAGCAGTTGAACCTTTAGAGGTTGAAATAGGATATGGATTAATTCCACTTGCTGATGATGCATCAGGGGGAGACTTACTTCAAAGAATTGCATCAGTTAGAAGACAATGTGCAATTGAGATGGGAATAGTAGTTCAACCGATAAGAATAAGGGATAATCTTCAGCTAAAAACAAATGAATATGTTATAAAACTTAGAGGAACTGTGATTTCAAGTGCACAGATAATGCCAGGAATGATACTTTGTATGGATCCAACAGGTGAGAATGGTTCAATTGATGGAATAAGGACAATAGAGCCAACATTTGGACTTCCAGCTTCATGGATAAATAATAGTCAAAGAGAAGAGGCAGAAATAAGAGGGCTAACTGTAGTTGATCCAACGACAGTTATGGTAACACATCTTACAGAGACTATTAAAGGTCATTCATATGAGCTTTTAGGAAGACAAGAAGTTAAACTTATTGTAGATAATACAAGAGAAAAATATAGTGCAGTTATTGATGAGTTAATACCTGATTTAATGAGTATTGGAGAACTTCAAAAAGTCCTTCAAAATCTTCTAAGAGAGAAGGTTCCAATAAAGGATATGGTTACAATTATGGAATCTCTTGCTGATAATTCAAGAAATACAAGAGATATTGAAGTTTTAACTGAGTATGTTAGATTTGCTTTATCAAGAACTATATGTAACCAGATTGTTGATGAGGAAAGAGCAGTAACAGTAGTTACACTTGATCAAAGAATTGAAGAGTTAATAATTTCAAAGACTCAAAAGTCAAGTCAAGGTTCATTCCCAGCAATAGATCCAGATACAAGTACACAGATATATAATGCATTAAAAGAAAAAGTTGAAACTGTATATTTCCACAATAATCAACCTGTGGTTTTGGTATCGCCTAATATTAGAGCTTCATTTAGAAGATTTATAGAGATGATATTCCCGCATGTGATGGTAGTTTCATTAAATGAAATACCAAATGACGTTCAAATTAAGGCAGAAGGAGTTGTGGCTATTTAATGGTTATAAAAAAATATTTAGTTTTTAATATGAATGAAGCTATGAGACAGATTAGACAGGAACTAGGTAGTGAAGCAGTGATAGTTTCAGAGAGAAAGGTTAGACAGGCTGGTGTTAAAGGTATTTTTGGAAAAAAGATGATAGAAGTTACAGCAGCGAAAGATACTAAGAAGAAAAAAACTAATAATTTTAGAGAAGAAAAGTCAGAAGATGAAGTTCTTAATGCGTTAAAAGTTGCAATGGCAAAGAATACAGAGGTTAAAAAGGAAACTGAAATTAAAAAAGTTTGTGAAAATAATAAAAAGGAAACTTTAAACATAGAGCTTCATAATGAAGTTAAAGAGATGAAAGCAATTTTAAATAAGATTGTAAAAGTTGAAGATGAGGGATTAAAAAAACTTTTGAAAAACGAAGATGTTATAGAAGACGTTATAGAAGAAATTTTTGAGGGGACAACAGATGAGTCGATAGCTAAAGAGAGATTAGTTAATTTAATTAATGTTGAGAGTTCTAATCTTGAAGGGGTTACAGTTTTAGTAGGGCCAACAGGTGTTGGAAAAACAACAACTATAGCAAAGCTTGCAGGAAAGTTATCTCTTATGGAAAATAAAAAAGTTGGATTAATAACAGTAGATACTTATAGAATAGGTGCGGTTGATCAACTTAAAACATATGCTCAGATTATGAATGTACCTTTTGAGGTAGTTATAAATATTCAAGAGATGGAAAATGCAATACATAATATGAAAGACTGTGATGTAGTTCTTATAGATACAACAGGTAGAAGTAGTAAAAATGTAATGCAAATATCAGAGCTTCGTGCATTTGTAGAAAAGGCTAAACCTAACAATATTAGTTTAGTAGTATCAGCTACAACTAAAAATAAAGATTTAAAACTTATAATAGATGCATATAGGCAGCTTAATTATAAGGATATTATAATAACAAAGCTTGATGAAACTTCTTCAAAAGGAACGATTTTAAATGTAGGATATTATAGTAAAAAAGCCATAAGATATATTACTACAGGGCAAGGAGTTCCTAATGATATAGAAAATTGTTTAAAAGAAAAAATTATGAGTGATATTTTAGGAGAAACAGTAAAATGTTAGATCAAGCACAAGCACTTAGAAATTTAATGATGGCAAAAGAAGGTATGAAAGAAGTTTCAGTAGAAAGTAAAGCTAAGGTAATAACAATTACATCAGGAAAAGGCGGCGTTGGTAAGAGTAATATAGTTGTTAATCTTGCAATAACTCTGAGTAGAAACGGGAAAAAAGTTCTTATATTTGATGCAGATATAGGAATGGGAAATGATGATATAATTTTAGGCGTTTATCCAGAATATAATGTTTATGATGTTATTCAAGGTAGGGTAGGAATACAGAATGCGATAATTGATACAGGATATGGGGTAGATCTTTTGTCAGCTGGATCAGGGCTTAATAAAATTGATGAATTATCAAAAGAGGAAAGAGAAAGATTTATAAATTCGCTTACAAATATTTCGGGGTATGATTATATTTTGATGGATACAGGTGCAGGGGTTAGCAAAACAGTATTAGGTTTTATAGGAGCGAGTGATGATGTTTTATTAATAACTACACCAGAGCCGACCTCATTAACAGATGCTTATAGTTTAATAAAAGCAGTAAAGCATTTTAAACTTAAGGATAATGCAAAAATCATAGTTAATAGATGTTATACACAAGAAGAGGGGAAAGAGACATTTAATAAGTTTAAGAATGTAGCTGACAAGTTTATTTCATTTAATTTAGAGTATATGGGGTTTATTTTTGATGATAGAAAACTTGTTGAATCAGTACGTAAGCAAAAACCAGTTGTTGTTGCAAGTCCAAGTTCTGATACTGCAAAATGTCTTGAAAAAATATCAGGTTTAATAATTGGTGAAAAGAAAAATAACGCTAAAGGGGCAGATGGATTCTTTAGAAAGTTGTTTAACATATTTTCTTAGGGAGGAATTTAAAAATGGGTAAGAGGTCGATATTAGAGGTTAATGACAGAGTAGAAGTAGAAAGAGATGACATAATTTATAAAAGTAAGATTCAGGGGTTAGAGAATGGAAAAATTTTTATAGATATACCACTTCATAATAATGATTTTCTTATTTTGAATAGAGGGGAAGAAATAAAGTTACTTTCATATGGGAAAGAAGCGGTAGTTTATGAAATGAGCTGTAAAGTAGACTCTAGGAAAATAGATGGAAATATGAGGATGTATATTCTTGAAAAACCTTATAAAGTTAAGAAAATTCAAAGAAGAAATTATGTAAGAGTTAATACTACAAGGGTTATAAAGTGTATTAAAGGGGACTTGCATTTTGATGTATTACTATTAGACCTTAGTGGTGGAGGTATGAGAGTAAAAAGTGAAAAGAAATTGAAGTTAGGAGAAGAAATTATAGCAAAAGTAGCTAATAATGATAATTTTAATGAAATAGAAGTTAAGGGGACAATTGTGAGAATAGAAGACACTATGAATTTAAAGCATAACGTCTTTGGAATTGAGTTTACAGATATAAATGAATGGAGAAGAGAGAAAATTATAAAAATAGTGTTTGAGATTATGAGAAAGCAGATGGAGCTTATCTAAGGGGGAGAAATTAGATGCTTGCACAGGGTGAAGAGAAGGTTGTTATAGAAAAATATATTCCGCTTGTTAAACATATAGCAGGAAAGGTTATACTTGGAAAAAGTAAATATATTGAATATGAAGATTTAGTTGGGTATGGAATGCTTGGTCTTATGGATGCATTCCAAAAGTTTAAACCAGAAAAAGGAATGAAGTTTTCTACATATGCATCAATAAGAATAAAGGGTGCTATGATTGATGAAATGAGAAGAAGTAGTCCAATTTCAAAAGGTGCTATGGATAAGCTTAATAAATATAATCAAGCAATGGATATTTTACAAAGAAAGTTATTAAGGGATCCAACAACAAGAGAAATTGGAAGTGAGCTTGGTATAAGTGATAAGGATGTTTCAGAAATAGAAAGATATATAAATTACATATCAATGATGTCACTTGATAGCATGATATATTCAGAAGATGATTTTTCTATAACTCATATTTTAGAAGATGAGTCTAGTCCAAGACCTGATATGGTAGTTGAAGCAAATGAAGAAATAGATGTTTTAGCTAAATGTTTAGATAAGTTAACAGAAAAAGATAGATTAGTTTTAAATTTATATTATTATGAAGAGTTAACATTGAAATCGATAGGTCAAATTTTAAGTGTTTCTGAATCAAGAGTATGTCAGTTACATGCAAGAGCAATAGTTAATTTAAGAAAGGTAATGAAGGAAGAAAAATATATTTAAATAAGAGGTAAAGATATGATTATATATTTAGTTATACTTTCAGCAATTTTAATACTTTTTAATATAAAATCATTAAAAAAGGAAAAGCTAAACGGCTTTTCCTCTATTTTAAAAAATGAAGAAGAGACAGTTTCAGATTCTACTGTTGAGATGATAAAACTTAGAAAAGATTTAAGTGAAACAATAGTAGAGCTTCAAAGAGAAATTGTAGATTTAAAGGAAGAAGTTAATTATTTAAAATATAGTTTAACAAATGAGAAAATTAAAAGCAGTGAATTTAAAATAAATACTGTAGTTTCAGATGAATATGTTAGAGCAACAGAATTTGAAAAAAAGACTTATAGTAATAATTTAAATATTAAGGATGTAAAAAAATCTGAAGAGCTAAAGGAAAATAACGATAATAAGAAAGAAAATGAAAATTTAAATAGAGTTTTAGAGATAAAAAAGTTAATGAATAAGGGCTTATCAGATGATGAAATATGTAAAAAACTTAGCTTAGGTAAGGGGGAATTACTATTAATAAAAAGCTTATACAATTAGGTGGAAAAATAATAGATAATTTAGTAGATAGAAAATTACTTCTTGGAGTTGGAATTGGAATACTTATAGGTTCATTTTTTATGTTTTTTAGTGGGTATGAAATGGAAATCTCAAAGGCAAAAATAGAACAAGAGGCTAAGAGGTATGGAATGCATTATGATGATGAATGTAAAGTTATTTTTGGTGAGGAAGTGAAAAAATGATAAGAGGGCTATATACAGCAGTTTCGGGAATGGTTAGTCTTGAGGCAAAACAAGCATCAATAACTAGTAATTTAGCTAATATAAATACAACAGGATATAAGGCAGAGGAAATTAACTTAAAATCTTTTGATGAGGTTATGCTTCAAAATAGAGATAATAAGCATAATGAAAAAAGAGACATAGGTGGAATAAGTTTAGGTGTTGAACTTGATGGTACATATTTAAGAGATAATCAAGGGATATTTAAAATAACTGATAATACAACTGATTTTGCTATTGATGGTGATGGGTATTTTGTAGTGAATAGAGATGGAGAAAATTTTTATTCAAGAGACGGAAAGTTCAGAGTTACAACTAGTGGATATCTTGTAAATATTAGTGGTGATAGTGTGATGGGAAAGAATCTTAGTACAGGAAATATAGAACCTATATATGTAGGGAATGATAACTTTGTTATGAATAATCAAAATGAATTAAGCGTTAATGGCGAACTGCCAAGGTATAAGATTGCAACAGCGACATTTAGTGAACCAATTCCAAAGTATGGGGATAATTTGTATAAAGGTGAAAATCCTAATATGAATTCAACGGTTTATATAGCACAGGGGACTTTAGAACAGTCGAATGTTAATTTAGTTGATGAAATGGCTAATATGATTAGTATTATGAGAGCTTTTGAAACTAATCAAAAAGTAGTTCAAACTATGGATGATATACTTGGAAAAGCGGCTAATGAGATTGGGTCAGTAAGGTAATAGGAGGAAAGATTTATGTATAGAATTCTATGGAATGGTCAAAGTGCTATGAATGCTAACCAAACTAGACTTGATGCGATATCTAACAATATAGCAAATATGGCAACGGCGGGATATAAAAAAGTAGATGTTGAATTTAAAGATACATTTAAGGAATCTTTAGATAGAAGAGGATATCCAACTAACGTTGAAGGTGGATATACAGGAACAGGTGTTAAGGCTGCTAGTTTAACAAAACAATTTTATCAAGGTGTTCTTTTAGAAACTGGCATGACGACAGATTTAGGACTTGATGGTAGAAGTACGTTTAAGGTTATAAATGGAGATGGACAGGAGTTATATACGAGAAATGGTTCATTTATGATTGATGTAAATGGAGATGTAGTTGATTCTATGGGGAATATGCTAGAGATAGAGTATACTAATGAATATCTTGATATGAACAGAAGTGGAAAAGCAAGTCTTAAAGGAGGAAACTTCACAGTTGATAAAAATGGAGAAATCAACTTAAAAGTAGGTGATAATTTTAAGTTGATTGGTAAAATTCCATTATATGCAGCAGAAGGATCAGATCCATATGTATCAGTAGGGGAGAGTATGTTTCTTCCAAAGCCTGAGGCACAGATGAAAAGAACTACTGATACACAAATACATCAAGGGCTTTTAGAAGGATCTAATGTAGATGTAGGACAAGAGTTTTCAGATATGATAATGACACAAAGAGCATTTCAGCTTGGGTCAAAAAGTATACAAACTGCTGATGAAATGTGGGGAATGGTTAATAATATGAGATCAAAGTAAGAATGCAATAGCATTCTTATTTTTTATTTTAAAATAATTTAGAAAAGTATTATATATTAAAATATAAGATGTTTAAATTAAATATTCAAGAGAGTGTGTGTAGATAATTTTAAAAATTAAAAAAGGATGTGCCATGGGCACACCCCTATAAAAAACAAATAATTATCTTTTTGTTATTGCTGTTGTAAGGTTTGGTACAACTTGTTTCTTTCTTGATAGCACACCAGGAAGGAATGTTGTATTATCTACAAGTTTAACACCAAATGATTCTTCTGCTATTGCAGGATCATTTCCAGCTACAAGGATTTGAGAACCTTCTTCTATAATATCTGTAAGAAGAAGCATCATCATTTCAGCTCCAAGTTCATTAGCTCTATTTGTCATGTAGTCAAGCATTTCTTCTTTTAATGTTCCCATAAATCCTTCGATATCCATTGTGTTAACTTGAGCAACACCAACTTTTGTTCCTTGGATTGTGAATGGTTTGAAATCTTGGTTAAATATTTCTTCTACTGTTTTACCTTTTAGTGAAGTACCAGCTTTAAGAAGGTCTTTACCATACGCATATGGATCAATACCAGCTATTTCAGCAAGTTTTAAACATATAGTTTTATCTTCAGGTGTGCAAGTAGGTGATTTGAATATTAATGTATCTGAAAGAATAGCAGAACACATTAATCCAGCTGCTTGCTTTGAAGGTTTAATTCCATTTTCAAAATATCTTTTAGCAACTATTGTTGAAGTACATCCAACAGGCTCTGCTCTAAGGTATAATGGTCCAGCAGTTTGAACATCAGCAACTCTGTGGTGATCAAGTATTTCAAGAATATCAGCTTCATCTATACCATCAACAGCTTGAGCTCTTTCATTATGATCAACTTGGATAAGTTTTTTCTTCTTGTTAGAAATTAAGTGGTATCTAGCTACCATTCCAAGAAGATTACCATCAGCATCAAGTACTGGGTAACTGCTATGTCTTGATTGAATCATTATGTTTTTAGCTTCATCTATTAATTCATCATGAGCGATTGTAATTAAGTTTTCTTTTGTCATTACATGACTAACAGGTATACTTTGAACAATAAGTCTACTTGTTGTGAATGAATCATGAGGTGTTGAAATTACAGTAACCCCATTTTGTTTAGCAAGCTCTGAAAGAGTTTCATTGATTTTATGTCCACAAGCAACAACTATTAATGAAGCTTTTTGCTTTATTAAAGTTTCTATAGCATCAGGTCTATCACCTGAAATAGCAATATCACCTGCTTGAATAAATGCTGTCATTGATTCAGGTTGCATAGCAGCAACTGTTAATTTACCAGGGAATACTTTGATGTTAGCATCTACTAATACTTCAGCTGAAAGAGTTTCAACTATGTTATCAAGAGTAGTATTACTTTTAGCAAGTATTTGATTATCCCATGTATCTATAAATGTAGCAGCTATGTTTGATAAAGCAACAAGTCCAGCAAGTTTTCCATCTCCATTTGATACAGGCATTGTTTTGATTTCTTTTTCTTTCATGATTGTCCAAGCTTTTCTAATTGAAGAACTTGGGTCAATAGGACTTATTTTATCAATATCTAAATCTTCTACTTTAAGTTTCATTGTATCCATAAACATTGGTGCATCTGAATTGAAGTAGTCAAGTGCATATTGAGTTTCAGGACTTACATTTCCAAGTCTTACAGGAACTGCAGGTATATCCTGAGTTTTGTTTTTAAATTCAGCATATGCTAAAGCTGAACAAATTGAGTCAGTATCAGGGTTTTTGTGACCTGATATGTAAATTACATCTTTCATTGTCAATAAATCTCCTTCTATATCTATATTAATTTAAAAATATTTCAAATTCTTTAAGTATATTTTAAATGTTGTTGATTAAAATGTAAAGTTTTAAGGGCAATAACTTAATATTATAAGTTCTAAAAAATAGTATACATAACATATATTATCAATGAAGTTTAATATGGTAGGAGGGAGAAACTGTGGAAGAAGAAAAAGTGATTTCAAGAGGTTTAACAAGTTCTGAAGCTAGAAAAAGGCAAGAACAATATGGATTAAATGAAATAATAAGAGAAAATAAAACATCAGCGATTAAAATATTTTTAGCACAGTTTAATGATTTTATAACATGGGTTCTTTTAGGAGCGACAGTAATATCAGGGCTTATGGGAGATACTGCAGATGCGATAACAATATGTGTAATAGTTATTTTAAATGCAGTACTTGGTTTTATACAGGAATTTAGAACAGAGAAGTCTTTAGATGCATTGAAGGCTATGGCAGCTCCAACTTGTAAAGTAGTTAGAGATGGTAATGTAAAAGTTATAGCAACAAATGAAATTACACTTGGAGATATTGTAGTTTTAGAGTCTGGAGATAGAATTCCAGCTGATGGAGAAGTTCTAGAAGCTACTAACTTAATGGTTGATGAATCGCTTCTTACAGGAGAATCAGTAGGTGTCAATAAGAGTGAAGCAAGGGGCAATAATTCAATTTTTATGGGAACAACAGTTTTAAAAGGTAAGGCAGTTATAAAGATTAATTCTATTGCTATGGATACAGAGATGGGAAAAATAGCAAATATGCTTGATAATATAGAAACTGAAAAATCTCCTTTAAAAGAGAGACTTGAAGGTCTTGGAAAAGTTTTAGTTGTAATTTGTTTAGTTGTTTGTGCATTAGTAACACTTCTTGGAGTTTTAAGAGGAAACCCAATAGGTGATATGTTCCTTTTAGGGGTAAGTCTTGCAGTTGCAGCAATTCCAGAGGGGCTTACAGCTATAGTTACAGTAGCTTTAGCTTTAGGAGTTTCAAGAATGCTTAAAAGAAAAGCACTTGTTAGAAAATTACCAGCAGTTGAAACTTTAGGATGTACCTCTGTTATTTGTAGTGATAAGACGGGAACATTAACTCAGAATAAAATGACAGTTAAGGAAGTTTATGTTGATGGTAAGTTTCATAAGATAGATGAAATGCAAGTACCTAAAAATGGAAAACTTTTAAAAAGTTTTGTATATTGTAATGATTGTAATTATGATTTTTCTAAAAAGGATATAGAAAAGGCATTACATGGAGATCCAACAGAAACAGCACTTATAAAATTATATTTTAAAGAAGTACCTCTTCTTGAAGCTGCAATTTCAAATGTTCAAAGGGTTTTTGATATACCGTTTGATTCAGGAAGAAAAATGATGTCTGTCATAGTAAGAGAAGGCGGCAAGGAAATTGCTTATGTAAAAGGAGCTCCAGAACGTGTAGTAAACAAATGTACACATATATTAGAAAATGGAGCTGTTAGAGCATTAACACCGCAAAAGAAAAAGTTAATACTTGAGTCTATGGATAATATGAGTAAAAGAGCTTTAAGATGTATTGCAGGTGCTTATAAAGAAAATGGAATCAAAAAAGACGAAAGTATAGAAGAAAACCTTGTATTTGTAGGTCTTGTAGGTATTATAGACCCACCTAGACCAGAAGTTAAAGATGCAGTTTTAAGATGTAAAATGGCAGGGGTAAAGCCTGTTATGATTACAGGAGATCATAGAAATACTGCTTATGCCATAGGAAAAAATCTTGGGATTGTAAATAATGAAAGTCAAGTTTTAACTGGTGATGAGTTAGAAAAAATGAGTGATTCAGATCTAAAAAAGCAAGTAGAAAATGTGAGAATATTTGCAAGAGTTAGTCCAGCGCATAAGCTTAGGATAGTTAAAGCCTTTAAAAAGAGAGGAAACATAGTTGCTATGACAGGAGATGGAGTTAATGATGCTCCAGCTATTAAGGAAGCTGATATTGGTATAGCAATGGGTATTTCAGGAACTGATGTTACTAAAGAAGCATCATCTATGATTCTTATGGATGATAATTTTGAAACAATAGTATCAGCAGTAGAAGAGGGAAGAACTATTTATGATAATATTAGAAAGTTTATAAGATACCTTTTATCTTGTAATCTTGGAGAAGTATTAACTATGTTTTTAGCAAGTTTATTTTCTCTTCCAACACCTATGTTACCTATACAAATATTATTTGTTAACCTTGCAACAGATGGACTTCCAGCAATTGCCTTAGGAGTCGATCCAGCTGATCCTGATATTATGAGTCAAAAACCTAGAGAAAAAAATGAAAGTATATTTGCTAGAGGGCTTAAAGAAAAGATAATGGTAAGAGGAGCTTTAATAGGTCTTTGTACACTACTAGCATTCTTAGTTGGAATGTACTATGGATTTGATATAGATACTTGCAGAACAATGGCACTTTCAACATTAGTAATGTCACAACTAGTTCATGTGTTTGAATGTAGATCAGAAAGACACTCTATATTTGAAATAAAATTATTTACGAATCCATATCTTGTGGGTGCAGTTAGTATTTCAATATTAATGCTTTGTGGAATTTTATATATTCCATTTTTTGCAGGAATATTTCATACAGTACCACTTGGTTTAAAACATTGGTTATTTGTAATATTTTTCTCATCAATAATAGCATTTATAAACAGTGTTTTCTTATTAATAAAAGTAAAAAAATAATAAAGAAAGCCGTTTCTAGCAAAAGAAGCGGCTTTAAATTTATCTCATTCTTGGTTGTTGTTGTCTTTGTTTTTTCATTTGAGAGTGGTCAACAGGAATAAGATCTTGCTTAGTTGTAAGGTTAAGAATATTACTTACTTCTGTATATTCTTTATTATCTTGAACTGATTTTAAACCTTGAATCATAACAGTATTTCCTTGTCTTACTGATATAAATGCAGGTTTTTTAAACCAACGATTTTTCTTATAAACACACTTTGAAACGATTTTACTTCTGTCTGGTCTAATCATTAAAGTAACAGTTATTTTATTAAATATTCCTAAGATTGATTTTTCTTCAGTTTTTACTGATAAAACATTCCCTTGAAATGAAGTTAATCTATCTCCATACTTTTTTAAGTAAGAATCTGTGTAATATTTAGATATTTTTTCTTTAAATCCCATATATAATACTCCTTTTCGATACAATAAAAATTATGATTCCAATTTCTAAAAATTTAGATATATTAACTATTATAACATAATGCTTTTATTTATAAAACCGATTTTACATAAGTAATAAGGCGATAAAGATATATATTTTATTAATAAAATGTATAAAAATATAAGAAAAAGAAAATAGATTAAGATAAAATTGTCAATCTATAGACGGTAAACAATATCTATTTTATAATGTATATATAGTTTTTACCAAGTAGGAGGAATAAAAATGGATAAACAACAATTAGCATCAATGATAGACCATACAGTATTAAAGGCAGATGCAACAAAGAGTGATGTAGAAAAAATATGTAAAGAAGCATTAGAGTATAAATTTGCTTCAGTATGTATTAATCCAGCTAATGTAGAACTTTCAGCTAAATTATTAAAAGGTAGCGAAGTTAAAGTGTGTACAGTAATAGGATTCCCTTTAGGAGCAAACACAAGTGAAGTTAAGGCATTTGAAACTAAAGATGCAATAGCTAAAGGTGCTCAAGAAGTAGACATGGTAATAAATATTGGAAGATTAAAAGATAAAGATTATGAATATGTTAAAAATGATATAAAAGCAGTTGTTGAAGCAGCTAAAGGAAAAGCTTTAACAAAAGTTATAATAGAGACATGCTTATTAACAGATGAAGAAAAAATAAAAGCTTGTGAACTTTCAAAAGAAGCAGGAGCTGATTTTGTTAAAACATCAACAGGGTTCTCTACAGGTGGAGCTACACCTGAGGACATTAAATTAATGAGAGAAACAGTAGGACCAGAGCTTGGAGTTAAAGCTTCAGGTGGAGTTAGAAGTTTTGCTGATGCAGAGGCAGTAATAGCTAATGGAGCAACAAGAATAGGAGCTTCAGCATCAATTACAATTTGTGAAGGTGGAGTATCAACTTCAAATTATTAATATAAATTTTAGGCTTCTCTAGTTAGATAGGGGAGCTTTTTTATTGTTTAAAAATGTCGAAAATAAAATTCGTAAAAAATACTATAAATGAATAGCTAAATTACTACTAAAAGAATATTAATATAATATATTACTTTAGAGGAGGGAGCTGCTCTAATAAATTAATTTAGTAAAAAAGATTAATTTGTCGAGTAGAATTTTTATGAAAAGAGAGTTAACTCCAAGGGAAATAATCTATAACAATAGTTTTATAGTAGACGAAACTACTATAGAAAAAAAATCTACATTTGAAAATAATAAAGTCTATCAAACTATTGAAGAGGCTCTTGATATAGATAAAGATGGTTTTCATATTTATCTAGTAGATAGCTTCTCAAATAAAAAATTAAAAGAAATAGTTGAAAATATAGACGAGCTTATGAAGGAGAAAGAAAAGCCAAAGGATATTTGTTACTACACATTTGATAATTATAGAGAGCCAAAAGCACTTATAATTAAAAATTCTTATGGAGTGAAGTTAAAAAATCAATTAGAAAAGATAATCAACCTTTATACAGAAAAGATTTTTGCATTTTATAACTCAGAAATAAGTGAAGAAAAAGAGCAAATAATTAATAATGTAAGTAAGCTTAGAAATGATTACATTGAAGAAATTATAGATGCGGCAAAAGATGAAGGGTTTGAATTAAAAGTTACAACAGTTGGCATTACATTTGTGCCTATTACTAACGAATCAGATGAAGATGAAGCTGAAGATGAAACTGAAACAGAAATTGAAGATGATACTGATGATATGAGTGAAAGAGTAACAAAACTTAGAGATGATGCAGAAGAAATATTAGAAAAATTGAAAGATATGGAAGAAGATTCTCTTGATCAGTTAAAAGAAATATTAAGAGCTTATTTAGTTGAAGAGAGTGAGCATATTAAAGAAGATATAATAGAAGAGTTTGAGAGAAAAGATGATGCAGGTATTATTAAGGCTAAAGAATATCTTTTAGATATATGTGAAGATATAGAAAATAAGTTTGTTGAAATATATTCTATGGAATATGAAGCTGACGAAGAAAAATTTGCAGAGGTATTAGCACAATATGTTGTTAATGTTTTAGTAGATAATAGTAAAGTTAATAGACCAAAAGTACTTTTTGAAGAGGATCCTTCAATTAGTAATCTTTTTGGTGTTATTGAATATGAAAATATAAATGGAGCGTATTCAACAAATGTTTCGCTTATAAAACCAGGTTCACTTCTAGAAGCTAATGAGGGGTGTATAATTTTAAGGCTTAGTTCACTTCTTTTACATCCTAATGGATATTATTATCTAAGACGAGCACTTCTTAACAATAGAGTTAGTTTAGATTATGATAGAGGAGCTTATTTAGAACTTTTATCATTAAATGGCTTAAAGCCAGAGCCAATTCCTATAAATCTTAAAGTTATTATAATTGGTGATTATTCTAGTTATGATATTTTATATAATAATGATGAAGACTTTGCTAAAATTTTTGGTGTTAGAGCAGAGGTTAAAGAAGTTGTGGATATAGAAGAATCAACAAAAATAGAATTTTTTAAGCACATCAAAAATCTTATTGGCTCAGAAGAAATTTTTGAGTTAACAGATAAAGCAATTAATGAACTTGGAAAATACCTTGCTAGAAAATCAGGAAGTCGAAACAGAATTTTATGGGACATAGATGAGGTTGAAAAAATATTGATTTTAGCTAATAATACTGCTAAAAGGAAAAAAAGAAAATTTATAAAGGCGGATGATATAATAGATGTAGCTTATAAAGCATCAGCATTGGAGTTAGAATATCAAAAACTTTATGAAGATAATAAAATACTTATAAATGTTAAAGATGAGATTATTGGAAGTATTAATGCCCTTTCGGTAATTGATGCAGGATATTTAAGTTTTGGTAAACCGATAAGAGTAACTTGTGTTGTATATAAAGGAACTGGAAGAATTATAGATACACAAAGAGAAAGTAATATGAGTGGTTCAATTCATAGTAAATCAATTAATATATTAAAAGGCTTTTTAAATAATTACTTAGATGGTTATAAAGCAACTCCTGTTGATTTTCATTTGAGTTTTGAACAATTATATGGAGGGCTTGATGGTGATAGTGCATCAGTAGCAGAGGTAATAGCTATGATTTCTTCATTAAGCAAAATTCCTATAAAGCAAAGTATAGCAGTTACTGGTTCTCTTAATCAATTTGGTGAAGTACAGGCAATTGGTGGAGTGAATGAAAAAATAGAAGGCTTTTTTAAAACTTGTGACGTTATGGATACACATGTAGGAAAAGGGGTTATAATTCCTGATAGTAATAAAAATGAACTTATACTGAGTAAAGAAGTAGAAGAGGCTGTAGAAAGTGGAGAATTTCATATATATACTATGAAGAATATCAATGATGCAATTGATGCTCTTATGATAAGTGATGGAAATACTTTAGAGGATATAGCTGCAGCTATTAGTAGTGAGATAGAAAAATATAAATAAGTTTTAAAATTAAACACTCAAACTTAAAGTTTGGGTGTTTATTTTAGTTTTAAATATAAATATATGCTTGGAATTTTAATAATATGTTGACCCTTAAAATTAAATATGGTAAAATATGTAAAAGAATTACTTGAGATTTAGGGGGTGCTTTATAAAAATGTATATAGATTTTAAATCTAAAGGAAATCTTTTAATAGTAGAGCTTTCAGGTGAACTTGATCATCATAGTGCACAGGAAGTTAGAGTAAAGATTGATGATAGATTGGATAGATTTGATATTAAAAAGTTAGTTTTTGATTTTTCTGAAGTCAGTTTTATGGATAGTTCTGGAATTGGTGTTATAATAGGAAGATATAAAAAAATTTCTGTAAGAGGTGGAATAGTTGCAATTGCAAGCGTTTCAGGAAGTATAAAAAGAATTTTTGAGTTATCAGGAATATTTAAGGTGATTAAGGTATATTCAAGCGTTGATGAGGCTACGACGAATATATAATTTTATGGAGGAAGGTAAAATGAGAAAAAATAAGATTAAGGTAGAATTTTTAGCTAAATCAGAAAATGAGTCTTTTGCTAGAATAGCAGTTGCAGCACTTGCAGCACAACTTGATCCAACAGTTGATGAATTAGATGATATTAAAACAGCAGTATCAGAAGCGGTAACAAATTCAATAATTCATGGATATCAAAATGATGAAACTAAGATAGTGTACATGGAGCTTGGAATTTGTGATGATGAAGTAGAAATAGTTATAGAGGATAAGGGAATTGGAATTGAAGATGTTAAAGTTGCTAGAGAACCTTTGTATACTTCAAGACCAGAACTTGAACGTTCAGGTATGGGATTTACAGTTATGGAGACTTTTATGGACTCTCTTATTGTTGAAAGTGATAAAGAACTTGGAACTAAAATTAGTATGAAGAAAAAAATAAAAAAAGTAAAATAGGTGGTTGAGTATGGAAACATCTAATGTAAATACAAAGCCTAATTATGAAAGAAATAAAGAGTTAGTTATTTTAGCTAAAGATGGCGATAAGGATGCAATGAATGAGCTTATAGAAATAAATACACCACTTGTATCATCTCTTTGTAAGAAATTTCTTAATAGAGGCTATGAGTATGATGATATTTTTCAATTAGGTTCAATGGGACTTATAAAGGCTATTCAGAATTTTGATACATCATATGATGTTAAATTTTCAACATATGCAGTTCCAATGATACTTGGTGAAATTAAAAGATTTATTAGAGATGATGGAATTATAAAAGTAAGTAGAAATGTTAAGATAACAGCACAAAAGTTATATTTTCATAAAGAAAGATTGGCAAAGGAACTTGGAAGAGAACCTACAGTATCAGAACTAGCAGAAAATGCACAGATGGAGCAAGAAGAGGTATTGTTTGCTCTTGAATCTGTAAATAACATGCATTATTTGCATGATACAATTCATCAAAGTGATGGTGCTCCAATTTTATTTATAGATAAGCTTACTGAGAATCTTCAGGAAAATACAGATATGATAGAGAGACTAGCTTTGAAAGAAGCTATTAGAAGTTTAGATGAAAAAGCAAGAAAAATAATATTTTTAAGATATTTTAAAGATAAAACTCAAAGTGAAGTTGCAAAACTTTTAGGTATAAGTCAAGTACAAGTATCGCGGATAGAGAAAAAGATACTTGTTAATATAAAAGAAAAACTTAAAGAGGACTAGAATATGGACAGAAATAAGTAGAAGAAGATATCTAATTTATAGATATGCTTCTTCTTTTTTTATGAATAGATAACATAAATTAAATAAATAATAAGTGTAACTATATTTGTTAAAAGGAAGACTTGATATGAAAAAATATGAAAGTGATGAAAAAATTAAAAAAAAATTTGAAGAGCTAAGTATTTATATTCAACCTAAGCCAAAGCTTTTAAAAAATTGTTTAAACGCTTTTTGGATAGGTGGAAGCATTTGTACTATTGGGCAAATTATAAAAAATATATTACTTTATTCTGGAATTTCGGATAGTGATGTAAATGTCTATTTGCCAATAATAATGATATTTTTAGGAGCATTTTTAACGGGAATTGGAGTTTATGATAAGATAGCTACAATTGGAGGAATGGGAACACATGTGCCAATAACAGGCTTTGCCAATTCTATGGTTTCAGAAGCTATAGATCATAAAAAAGAGGGATATATACTTGGTCTTGGGTCTAAAATTTTTACGATAGCAGGGCCAGTTTTGGTTTATGGAATTGGAACATCTGTTATTTTAGGAGGTATTTATTATATTTTAATTAGGATAGGAGTTGTTATTTAATTGAAAAATGAGAAAATAGGAAAGCAAACAGTTGAACTTAAAAATAAACCAAGAATTGTAGCAACTACAAGTGTGGTAGGGCCAAAAGAGGGAGCAGGACCATATAGAAAATATTTTGATATTATTTTAAATGATGAGAAAAATGGAAAAGAGACTTATGAAAAAGCAGAGACTAGTTTTATATTTGCTGCTATAAAAGAAACTATTAAAAAGGCTAATTTAAAAGAAGAGGATATAGACTATTTATTTGCAGGAGACTTATTAAACCAAACTGCAGCATCAAATTTTGCAGCAAGAGATTTTGATATTCCTTTTTTTGGTGTTTATGGTGCATGCTCTACTATGTCAGAATCTTTATCACTTGCAGCTATGATTGTAAATGCAGGATATGCTAAGTATGCTATAGCAGCTACATCTTCACATTTTTCAGCAGCGGAAAGGCAGTTTAGGTATCCTCTTGAATATGGAGGACAAAGAAAAGAAGAATCTCAATGGACAGTTACAGGTTCTGGTGCAATGCTTTTAAGTAACGAGGGAAAGTTTCCTTATGTAACTTTTGTTACAACAGGGGTAATTAAAGATTATGGAATAAAAGATCCAGAGAATATGGGAGTTGCAATGGCACCAGCAGCAGTAGATACAATTTATAAACATTTTGTTGATACGGGAAGAAGTGCAGATGATTATGATATTATTGCAACTGGTGATTTGGGCAAAATAGGAAAAGAGATAACGGAAAGATTATTACTTGAATATGGATATGATATACGAGATAAATATATTGATTGTGGCGATTTAATTTTTGACAAAGAGAAGCAGAGGGTGTTTTCAGGGGGAAGTGGATGTGGATGTTCAGCTGTTATGAGTTGTTCATACATCTATAAAGGAGTATTAAATGGAATTTTCAAAAAAGTTTTAATTGTTTCAACAGGTGCACTTATGAATTCTATATATACTATGCAAGGTGAGAGTATACCAGGAATTGCACATGCTGTTGCTATTGAATTTGAAGCGGAGGAACAAGATGAATAGTTGTATTATAGCTTTTATAGTTGGAGGAGCAATTTGTGTTATAGGACAAATTGCAAAAGATTTTTTTAGGATAACACCAGCTAAAATAATGGTTAGTTTTGTTGTGATAGGGGTTATACTTGGAGGATTGGGCATATATCAAAAGGTTGCTGAATTTGCAGGGGCTGGTGCAACAGTACCTCTTTTAGGATTTGGAATGTCACTTGCTAAAGGGGTAATAATAGCAGTTAGAGAAGATGGTATGATTGGAATATTTACTGGTGGTATAAAGGGAACGGCAGGTGGAATAACAGCAGCAATTGTTTTTGCATATTTAATGGCATTGTTATTTAACTCTAAATCAAAGTGAATAAATTGTAAAAATTCTTAGAAATAATTAAAAAAGGTAAAAAAAGTAATATAATTATCTATGAACAATTAAGGGGGAATTTATTTGTGAAAACTTTTTATAGTTCAACTGTAGATGAAGTTGTAAAAGAGCTTAATACTGACATAATTAAGGGGCTTTCATATAAACAACTACAGGAGAATATTCAGACATATGGTGAAAATAAAATACATATAGAAATTGAAAATGGAGTAGTTAAAGAAATTTTCAATTTTAGGGAAGTATATCTTTTAATAATAGGAATAATAATATCTTTAGTATTTCAAAGTTACATATTTACTAGTGTTTTAGCTACTTTAATAATAGCAAATCTTACATATAATTATAAAAAATATTTAGAGAAAAAAAGGAAAACTCAACAGCTAGCAGTCTTAAATTATACAGATGTAAATATAATTAGAGCAGGAGTAAGAGATAAGGTAAAAGCAGATATTTTAACAGTTGGGGATATAGTCTTTTTAGAAAAGGGTAATATTATTTCGGCTGATATTAGAATTATTGAAGCTAATAACTTAACTATTAATGAGAGAAATATAACATCTAATGACATGGATGTTAGAAAATATAGCACAAGAATTGATAGAGTAAAAACACTTGCAGAAATTAATAATATGGCGTTTAGAGGGACAAGAGTTACTGCGGGAAAAGCTATAGGGGTTGTTGTTGGCATTGGCAATGATACTCAGATAGGGAGACTTTTAAATTATCTAAAAGTATCTGATTTAAGAAGTAAAATAATAGGAGAAAATTTAAGTAAATATTCAAAAAGTATCAACAATTCTATTTTTATTTGTAGTTTATTAACAAGTTTAATTTTATATCTAATAAAAACTATAGGATATAAAGAAAATATATTAGCAATTTGGTTTTTAGCAGGAACTATTAATATTTTTGTTAGTGAGTTTATTTATAATTGGATAAGAAAAAAAAGACTTAGAGAAAATCAGATAGAAGTTTATGATATGAGAATGCTTGAAATATTTGGTAGTACAGATATATTTTTTATACCTAAACTTTCTGCTTTGACAGATGAAGAAATGATTTTAAAAACAATATATACATCAGATGTTATATATGATGATATGTCTAGAATTGATGTTAAAGATGTTAATATAGCTAGAATGCTTAATATAGGGATATTAAACAATAATGCTATTTTTAATAGAGAAGAAAATAAATTCAAAGGGAGTTTAGTTGATGCTGGAATATTAAAATACTGTACTGAGAAAGGTATATTTAAGAGTACAGTATTAGCTAAAAATCCAGAGATATTTTCTGTGCCTTATGATGTAGAAAAAGGCCTTAGTACAAGTTTAAATAAGGCTAAAAAAAATTATAGAGCGAATATTAAAGGGCATGTAGATGAAGTTTTAGAAAAATGTAAGTATATAATGGTTGATGGTATGGAGAAAGAGTTAACTGATGAAGAGATAGAAAAAATTAGAATGATAGATTTTAATATATCGAATAAAGCATATGAAACTGTTGGATTTGCTTATAGAAGTTTTAATTATGAACCAAGTGAAGATGAGAATATAGAAAGTAATCTTGTTTTTGTTGGAATAGCTGGATTTGAGAATCCTAAAAAACTTAATGTTAAAGAAATGATTAAAAATCTTAAGAAGCAAGAAGTCCTACCTATAATGATAACTGATGATAATAAAATTGTTGCAACAAGACATGCAATTGAGCTTGGCATTGCAAAAGGAATGGAAGAAGTTATTTCAGGAGTTGAGTTATTGTCTTTAGAAAAAAATGAATTTATAGATGTATTATCAAAAGTAAGAGTTCTTTGTAGAATAACACCAGCAATCAAAAGTAAGATAATTTCTTTGTTTACATCAGAAGGATATTGTGTTGTTTCTACTGGTGAAAATTTATCGGATATTCCAAGTGTAATTCTTGCGGATATAGGAATTAGTACAGGGGATAAGAGTGCAAAATTATTAAAAAAGATGGCTAATATAAATATTAAAAATAATATTTTAGAGCGTTTTTTAGTTTTAATAAAAGAAGGAAAATTTTTATCGGAAGGAATTGGACGAGCTTTAATCTTATGTAGGGAACTTTTTTTTGTAGAACTTACATTAATACTTTATAATGCAGTTTTTTATAATGAAAGAGCTTTTACAATTCCTATGGTTATAATATTAAATACAATTTTAGTTCCAATTATTATGCTTATCCAATTTTATATAGAAAATAATGATGAAATAAGGTTATCAAATTTTGTTTTTTCATCACTTGCAAAGATTATAGCTGTAGGACTTATAATAAGCCTTGCAAAGCAAGGTATAGGGGCTGAGTTATCAAATTTTATTGCATTTACTAGTATTATTCTGATTTCATCTATAATTAAGATTGATAAGTATAGAAATGAACTTAAATGGATAGTTACTTTATGTATAGGAAGTGTTCTTATATTTGTTGCAATTTTTGCAATTCTTTTAAAGGCATTTGAATTAAAGTCATATATCGTTATAATATTTATTCTTATTTTTTATATTATAGGTGAATTGATTTTGAAAAAATGGAAATAATCTAGCTAGGGTGATGTTGTGAGAGAGTTATTTTGTGAAAAGTTAGATTTTAAAAATCCAATAATAGATGTATTAATTGCTGTTGTGATAGGAATTGTAGCATTTGCAATTTTTGAATTAACACAAGAAGGTGTAGTATTTTTTGCTATACCTATTCTTGTGTTTTTCTTTTTTATTTATGATAAAAAATGCTTTTTTATTGTATTAAGTTTTGTACTTTTAGCTTTTATAAGTACAAGTTTTTATTATAGCTTTGGAAAAAATAGATCAGGGGTTTTTACAGCTAGGATAAACAAAGAGTATAAAGACCATTATCTAGTAACTTCAAAGGGAAGAAAATTTTATCTTTATAGTGATAAAAAGTTAGAAGTGAATGAAAAAATAACTTTTAGTGGGAAGTTTAAAAAAGAAATTGATATAAATAAAGGTTATACAGGACATTTATTTGTTAAGAAGTTAATTAAGAGTGAAAAAGACTTTTTATATAAAATTAGAAGTTTAAGTAATAGATATTATTTTACTATGGAAGAAAAAATAGGGGAAGAAAAGTCTGCAATAGCTACAGCACTTGTATTTGGTGATAAAAGTTATCTTGAAAAAGGGGTAAAAGAAAATTTAAAGGATACTGGTGTTTTGCATTTAGTATGTATATCAGGTTTTCATATAGTATTTATCTATACGATTTTTAAAAAATTTTTACCAAAGTATATTGTTATACCAATTACCTTTTTATATGTATTAATAACAGGTCTTACAGCATCAGGAATGAGAGCATACATAATGCTTATAATATTAGAGTTTAGTTTGCTTGTGAAAAGAAATTATAGTTCACTTAATGGACTTGCT
>JBOGAY010000021.1:0-8820 GCA_051655925.1 Sarcina sp.
ACGTTGGAGCAGTAAAAGCAGCTACAGATGCGGGAGCAGCAGCAGCACAACGTGTTGGAGAGTTAGTTTCTGTACATGTAATTCCAAGACCCCACTCAGAAGTAGAGGTTATTTTACCAGCTTCACCAGCAAGAGAGATGAAATAAATTTATAAAAAAAACTGTAGAGAAATCTACAGTTTTTTTATTTTATTTAAAATCATAATACAAACCAATTGATAAGTTTTCTTTCAAAAGAATATCGATTCCAATATTTATTTTGTTTGGAATTGGAATTTTTTTAATTAAATAGTTAAAAATAGTTTCAATAGATATTATTCCTTGATAAAAAGGTCTTTGATAAATTATTCCGCTTATTTTCCTTTTATACAAAAGGTTTTTAATATCTTCGTTTAAGTCATTTGCAATTAAAAAATACTTTTTTTTAATTTTATTAGTTTCTAAGTAAGTTACTATATTTTCAGATTTAAAAGAAGAATATATAGAATCGTATTCTAGTAAATTACATGAAGATAAAGCTTTGTCAAAGTCTTTTTGATCTAAAGAGGAAAGATTAATAAAATCAACTTTAATATCCTTAAAATTTTTACTAAAATCTAGAAATCCTTTTACTCTCATTTTATTGATGTTACAGCTATCTTCAAAGTTTAAGATTAAAATTTTTCCTGTTTCTCTTAATCCTGTAATAATAAAATCTGCAGTTAAAGATCCCATTTGTATATAATCTGGACCTATATGACAATTTTTTTCTTTTTCATAATTGATTGTATCTAGTGTAATTAAAGGAATTTTTTTTAATTTACATAAATCTGAAATATTTTTAATATATGTATCATCTATAAATGATACAATAAGTCCTTTTGGTGATTCTGTTTCTAAAACTTTTAGAATTTCTTTGTATTGTTTTTGAGAATCTTTTTCTTCAGAAGCCCTCATTTGAATGATATTTATTTCAAATTTATAATCTGAAAATTTTATTTCAGAAACTTTAATACCTTTAATTATATCATTAACATAAGTAGGTGAAATAGAATCAACTAGAAATACATATATAGATATATTGTTTTTTCTAACTAAAGTTTGTGCTAAATTATTTGGTTTATAGCCATTTTCATAAGCAAAATCAAGAATTATTTTCTTTGTTTCTTCGTTAATTCTACCGCCATTAAAAGCTCTAGCAACAGTTGAACGGGAAATTTTTAATTGATCTGCAATTTCTTTTTGTGTCATAACTAACCTCGGAATGATTTTTTATAAATCATAACATATTTTTTTAAGATATACTATTGCAATTTTATAATAAATAAGGTAATAATATAAATATTAAAAATGCGGTCACGTGATCGCAAAAAGGAGGGTGTTTTATGAAGTTAAAAAATAGGGTTTCATTAATAACAGGTGCAAGTTCTGGAATTGGAGAAGGAATAGCAAAAAAATTTTTAGAAGAGGGGGCATTTGTTGTAGGTTGTGGAATAGAAAACAAATCATCAATTATTCATCCAAATTATTTATATATGCAAGGTGATATTACAAATTTGTCTTCAATAGAAGAAATAGTAAAATTAACAAAAGAAAAATTTGGAAAATTGGATTCTGTAGTTAATTCTGCTGGAGCAACTTTTATAGGTAATTTAGAGGAAACATCCACAGAATTATTTAAAAAACAATTTGATATAAATGTAATAGGAACATTTAATGTTTGTAAGGCTGCAATAGCAGAATTAAAAGAAAATAAAGGAACAATAGTAAATATAGCCTCTGATTTGGGAATAAAACCAATCCCAGATAGAATTGCATATTGTGCTTCAAAAGCTGCTGTTATTATGCTAACAAAAAGTATAGCTATAGAATATGCACCTTTAGTAAGAGCAAACTGTATCTTACCAGGATTAGTTGAAACTCCTATGATAAAAGATAGATTTGATAATAGTGAAAATCCTCAAAAATTAAGAGAGGAAATGGCTAACTTGTATGTTTTAAAAAGAATGGGAACATTAGATGATATGAGTAATGCTGCAGTATTTTTAACAAGTGAAGATTCAAGTTTTATTACAGGAAGCGAACTAGCAGTATGTGGAGGATCACAAATATAATGAATAAACTTATGAAAATACCTTATGATTATAAAAAAATAAAATTAGAGAATATATTTACAAATAGTATTTTAGAAGAATATGAAAGCTCAAAAATCCAAACAGAAAATTCTAAATTTGTTTTTGGAGATTTAAAATTCCCAATTTCTTTTGCAAAAGATAGACCTTATACAATCTCTTCTTTTGTAACTTCAATAGATGGGAAAATAGCTTTTTTAGATGCACCTGAAGGACCTTTTATTGCTCAAAAAAACTTTTTAGACCCAGTAGGGGCAGACGCAGATTTTTGGATTTTAAATTTAATGAGAGCAAATGCTGATGGAATTATCGTTGGAGCTGGAACAATGAGACAAGAGCCGGATATGACCGCTCATGTATTTGATGTGGAATTGGAGAGCAAAAGAGTCGAAATAGGGAAGCAATCAATACCGTATAATATAATTTCATCTTTAGATGGAAATGATATTCCTTTTGACCATATGCTTTTTAAAAGTGAAGTTCCAATTATTATAAATACTTCTCCAAAAGGATTTGGATTTATAAAAAATAATTTAGAAAGAGAATTTTTTGTGATAGAAATTCCAAAAGGCTTTCAAATTGAAAAAGAAATTATAGAAAAAATAATAATAGATAATAAGAATTCAGGAAAAATTCCAGTTATAGTTACTGGTGAAGGAAGATTTACAGATACTGACTCATTATTTAAAGTTTTAAAATATATGGGAATAGATATATTATTGGTGGAGTCACCATCGTATGTGCACCATTTAATATCAGAAGCTAAGTTAGATGAGGTTATATTAAATTATTCAACAGTTTATATTGGTGGAAATGCCATAGGCTTAGGAAATAATATGAAATCATTTTCCTCAGAAAATCACCCTCATACAGAAATATTAAGTTTACATATGCACTCTCCAAGTTTTTTATATTTTAGACATAAATTTAATTATAACTTCTATAAAGGATAGGTGAAAAAATGCTTAAATTTAGGCGTGGTGATATTGATGCAACATTTGGAGTTCTTTTTGATGGGATAGTTAAAGTGATTGCCAGTATAGGAATCATGAGTGGTCTTATTGGTTTTAATAATAGCTTGATTTTTACAAAAATAATTCCAGGAGTTTGTATAGCAGTAGCTTTAGGCCAGTTTTTTGTTTGGAAATTATCAAGTGATTTAAAAAAAGTTGAAAAAAGAGATGACGTAGTAGCTTTACCTACGGCTGTAACTGCAGGAAGATTATTTGTATGGCTTTTTTCAATAATGCTACCAGTTTATTTTGAAACAAAAGACCCTATGCTAGCATTAGCTTCTGGAATAGGAGCAAATATAATATCTAGTATATTATCAATTTTAATTGCTATTATTTCTCCGTTTTTATTAAAAGTGATTCCAAATGTAGCAATTTTTGGTGGTTTAGTTGGTGGATCTTTAGCTTGGTTAACATTTGCTTCTTTAAAAGATATGTTTGTCTATCCGGAGATTGCATTTGTTTGTCTTTTTATAATAATAATAATAAATTTTGGAAGAATAAAAACAAAAATACCGCCAATTTTAATTTCTATATTTGCAGGAATTATAATTGGTATACTAACAAGAGTAATAACACTAGAAGGTATTTTTCAAACTTTTGAAAATATAGGTTTTAATATGGTTAAATTTGATATTTCTCTTATTCCTCAAGGGATAAATCTGTCATTGAAATATATCTCTATAATATTTGCTTGGAGTTTACTAGAAGCTATTGTTAGTATTCAAGGAGTTCAACAAGCTATATCAGTTGGTGATAATTTTAATATAACTAAAACTTTAGTAGGAATAAACTTAATTTCATTAATTTCAGGATTGTTTTTTAATCCATTTCCAATAGGAATAACATGGGGATATCCAACTTGGAAAGAGGTTAAAGCAACATCCAATTATGCTCTAATAATTGCAGCAATTTATATGATTTTAGGATTAACAGGGATGATAGCAGTTGTAACAGCAATAATTCCTGTATCAGCAGTTTTACCGATTTTAGTTTTTATAGGTTTAATCTCTTTCCAAGGAACATTAGCTAATACAGATTCTAAATATTTTGGAGCTGTAGCTTTAGCTATGGTATTTCCCATAATAGAGTTTTTTGGAGGAGTAGCTGGTAACAATATGCCTGAATCTTTAAAGACTTTAATGTATGGATCTATGATTGTTGCTATTATTTGGGCGAGTATAGTGGTATTAGCAATTGATGAAAATTTTGAAAAAATGAGTTTATTTTTTATGGGTGGTGCTGTTTGTACATTCTTCGGATTGATTCATTCACCAATTTTAAAAATTAATGCTAATTTATCTTTAACTTTGTGCTATTTATTATTAGCAACTATTTTTTACATTTTCAGAAATAAAATAATTACTGAATAAAAATTTAATAAAAAACTGAAGCAAATAAATATTCACTTGCTTCAGTTTTTTTTAATCATTTAATGTTTTTCGTTTCGCTTCAATACTTTCTTTTTCTTTTTTTAAAACAATGATAGTGTATAATAATTCAACTATAAAAAGTTGAGATAGAGTTCCTAAAAAAGATCCACCTTGAAGAGTTTTTTCTGTATTGTTATGCTTTAAAGTTATATCACATAAAGAGTCAAAGTAGGAAGAGGTAGCACCAGTTATACCAATTATATTTAAATTTTTATTTTTTGCAAAAGTTAAAAGTTCTTTTGTTTGAGAGTTTTTAGCGCTTTGTGAAAAACCAATGACAAGATCATCCTCATTCAATAAACTAATAAAACTTTTACAAACTTCTGGGTCAGAAAAATTAAATGAATTTAATCCAATTCTCATAAAACGATAACAAGCATCTTTAGCAGAAAGGTTGGAAAAACCAGTTCCTAAAAATATTATTTTTTTTGCTTTTTCAATTAAAGATACTGCAATATCAAAGTTTGAATAATCTAAAATTTTAATCGTGGAAGATAATGAATTATTAGAAGAAAACTGAATTTTTTTAGATATTTGATAAGGAGAATCTTTTAAAGAAATATTTTTATCAAGTATGAAATTTTCAGACTCTTGTAAAAGTTCTTGTAAACTAGCAGAAAGATAAAGTTTAAACTTACTATATCCACAGTGTAAATTATTTTTTGTAAATCGTATTATGGTAGCTTCTCCCAAAGAGATATTTTTAGATAAATCTTTTAATGTTAAAGAAAGTACTTCTTGAGGTTTTTCTAAAATATAATCTATTATTTTCTTCTCGTTTTTGGAAGCTTCTTCATATATTTCCCTAAGTTTAAGAAATAAGTTCAATATTATCTCCTTTCTAAATGTATTATAATTATTTTTATTATATCATATCTATACAAAAAATATAATTAACTTAATAATAAACTTGTTGACTTTTTAATTTTTAAAATATATAATCAAACAAAACAACCGGAGTTTAACTTCTTTTTTTAATGTTTTTTAATAATAAATTTAAAAAAATGAAGTTTTGCTCCGAATAAAAGGAGGGGGTTATGTTTAAAAATTTAGTAGAAAAGCTATCTGAATTAGCTTATAGGATTTCACAACAAAAACATTTGAATGCAATAAGGGATGGATTTATTGTTTTAATGCCATTAATAATTATAGCATCATTTTTTATTTTACTAAATAATGTAATTTTAAATGAAAATGCTGGTTTAATGGGGCTACTAGGTATAAAATCGATATATATAAGTAAGTTATCAGAAATAGGAGTTAGAATTTATAATGGTACATTAAACATTATGTCTATTTTAATTACAACAACTGTTGCCTATAAATTATCTAGAAGTTATGGAGAGGACGGGATAACATGTAGTGCATTTTCATTAGCTTCTTTATTCATATTTTTTCCATTGACATTAAAAGTTAATCCAATCTCTTCTTTGGAAAATGTAGAGGTTGCTGGATTAATTTCAGGAGTTCATACATCTTCAACAGGATTATTTGTAGGAATTTTAATAGCTTTAGTTTCAACAGAACTTTTAATAAGATTTACTAAAAATGAAAAATTAAAAATAATTTTACCAGATTCAGTTCCACCATCGGTAATTAAATCTTTTAATTCCCTAATACCAATGACCTTAATAATGACTATATTCGGAATATTGGCATTTATTTTAAATATTTATTTTTCAACAGGAATACATGAGATTGTGAACAAGGTAATCCAAACACCATTAATGGGAATTTTACAAGGATTACCAGGAATATTAACAATACTATTTTTCCAAAATTTACTTTGGTCTTTTGGTTTACATGG
Organism: Sarcina sp.; assembly: GCA_051655925.1. Lineage (GTDB taxonomy): Bacteria > Bacillota > Clostridia > Clostridiales > Clostridiaceae > Sarcina. The sequence goes on from JBOGAY010000021.1 coordinate 6,364, forward strand.
TGCATTTGTATTAGCACCTATAACAGAAACAACTTTATTAATAGCAATTCAAGATAATATATTAGCAATGAATGCAGGAACTATACCACCAAATATTATAACAAAACCGTTTTTAGATGCTTTTGGATTTATGGGAGGAGGAGGCTCAACAATAGGTCTTATAATAGCGATTTTAATAGCTTGTAAAAGGGAAGATTATAAAGCTGTTACAAAGCTTTCAGTTATTCCAAGCTTATTTAATATAAATGAGCCATTGATTTTTGGATTCCCTATAGTTTTCAATCCAATACTTTCAATACCTCTCATTCTAACTCCTATTGTAAATATAACATTTGCATATATAGTAACTGCGGCTGGAATTATAAGTAAGACAACAGTAATGGTTCCATGGACAACGCCACCGATATTATCAGCATTTTTAGCTACAAATGGAGATTGGAAAGCAGCAGTGGTAGCTATTATATGTATAGTAATATCAACACTTATTTATTTACCATTTGTTTTAATTAGTAATAAGCAAATGAGGAGAGAGGAGAACTAAATGAAAATAACTGCAATTCCATTAGACAAGAGACCTTACAATTATCAGTTTTTAAAAGATATAGCAAATTTTGATAAGGAAGTAGAGTTAGTTATACCTAAAAAAGATAGATTAGGAGAGAAAAAAAATAGTGCAGATATAGATTATTTACAGGAATTTTTATGGGGAAATTCAAGTACAGATGATGCTGTGATAATATCTTTAGATATGCTTATTTATGGAGGGTTATTTCCAGCAAGAATACATGATTTAAATGAAAAAAAGTTGATGGAAAGATTAAATTTTTTAAAAAGATTAAAAAATAAAAATAAAACTTTGAAAATTTATGCTTCTAGTTTAATACTTAGAACTCCTCAATATAACTCTAAAGAAGAAGAGCCATTTTATTATGGTGAGCATGGAATGGATATATTTTTATGGGGATATTATAACGACAAAAAATCTAGGAGATTTTTAAGTTTAGAAGAAGAAAAAGACTTTTTGAGAATAAATAAAACTCTTCCAAAAGAGTATCTAGAAGACTTTATAAATAGAAGAGAAAAAAATAGAAAAATTACGATAGAGGCCATTAATCTTTGTAAAGAAGGAGTTATTGATTTACTAATAATACCTCAAGATGATGCATCTGAATTTGGACACACGGCAATTGATCAAAATATTATTTATCAACATATTTCAGAAAATCGACTGCAAGGTAAGGTTTATTTACACCCGGGAACAGATGAATCTGGATGTACACTTTTGACGAGGGCATACTTGGACAAGAAGGGAATATTTAAGATGTACCCTCTTTATTCTGCAGAAACATTTAAAAATATTGTTCCAATTTTTGAAGATAGGCCATTTCAATTTAGTTTGCTTTCTCATTCATTGGCTTGTGGGATAACTTTAGTTGAAAAGCTAGATGAAGCATCAGCTTGTTTAGCAATAAGTGGAGCTCCAATAGTTATGCAAGAAGCTTTTGAAGTAACATTTGGAATAGATGTTCATGGAAATAAAAAATATCCTACAGGAAGAGGAATGAAAGATATAAGTTACTATAGATGTAGAAATTTAAGAGATTTTACTAAAAAAATAGAGGATATAATAGATATGAATATTCCTGTAGGTGTTGCAGATGTTGCTACTTCAAATGGGGGTGAAAAAGAATTGTTAGATATTTTTGATGAATGTGAAGTCTTAGAAAGAATAAGTGCATATGCTGGGTGGAATACTACATGTAATACTTTAGGAACTGTTTTAGCAGCATTGGTATTTGCAACTTTAGGTAACAATAAAGAAGCTATCGAATACTTTAAAATTTCAAGAATAATTAACGATTGGGCATATCAAACAGAAACTAGATTTGATATTCAGTTAAATTATTTAAGAGATTTTGGAGCTACTTATTCAAATTTTAATAATAAAGATGATGAGATATTAGAACTTATTAGGATAAAAACGACAGAAAAATTAAGGGAATTATTAAAAAAATCTTATAATAATAAAAATATCATAATAGAAAAAGTAGAAGCACCTTTTAAAAGATTGTCAGGATTAGAGTTTAAAATAACTATATAGAATATGATTCTAAAAATTAAAAAGGAATTATTAAAAATCAGTTGTAATAAATTTCAAATGAACATTACTCAGTTTGAAAATAAGTAAAATGTAATAACTGGAGGATTCTATGAAAAAAAATAAAAAATTAATTTTAGCTTCAACTTTTCTTTGTTTTCTTTTAAGTAAGCCTATACTTGCGTGTACTCGTGCTGTTTATTTTGGAAAAGAAAATCAGACTATAACAGGACGTAGTATGGATTGGAGTGAAGATATGGATTCTCATTTTTATCTTTTTCCTAGAGGAATGAAAAGAGAGGGAGGTGGAAATAATAATCCAATACAGTGGACTAGTAAGTACGGAAGTGTTATAACTT
>JBOGAY010000022.1:0-5519 GCA_051655925.1 Sarcina sp.
TTTATAGAAAATTAAGAATAAAAGTGGTTAAAAATTTTAACCACTTTTATCTTTAGGTTGAATAGACTTGTCCTGTTGATGGATTAAAAGTTTGAAGTCCATTATTTATATCTTTAACTTGATCTTTTTTTGAAAGAACCTTATAACCATAAATAGCATTTGCAAAATTGCCATAAAGAGGATCTGGAATACAGATATATTTAGATCCCCAGTCATTTTTACACTGAGAAACAAGTTCTTTTTCTTGGGCATTAGATTTTAAATTGAATGTTTCTCCCATATCAGTTAAAGAATCTCCAATGAACATTACAACATCATAATTTTTTTCTATTTGATCAAAAGTTGGTTGCTTACCAACTTGAGGTGGAGTATATAAAAGTATATGATTAGGTTCAGTTACATCAGCAAATCCAAGGTTATTCATATTTTTAATAGTTGCATTAAGTTGACTTGGTGATCTTCCTGATACATAAAATACTTGAACACCTTCTTTTTTTGCATATTGAGTAAAGTCTACTGACCCAGGAATAGCAGTAGCTTCAGCATAGTTTACCCATTTGTCCCAAACTTCTGAATTAAAATCTTTTTGTTTTGTCTCTAGTTGCCAGCCTTGGAAAGGTGCGTTGTTTAAACATGTTTCATCTATATCTAAAATTACAGCTTTAGGCTTACTACTAGGAGCTTTCACCATTTGTGAAAGACTATTTGTTGCAGTATTATATGCTTGATATTGAAGAGCTTCTGCTTCACCACTATTTTCAAGCCAATCAAAAGCTAGTTTGCTTTCATCACTTGCAGTAACTTTAAAATATTTAAAGTATATAATATAGGAACAAATTCCTGTAACTAAAACTCCAAGTATAAATGATGATATTATCATAAATATTAATTTCTTTTTTGTCTTCATATTTATCCTCAATTTCTAAATAAAATATTAGCTAGATTTTATAATAAAATTTTGAAATGCAATTAAAATGAAGTTAATATGAATTTGATGTGAATTTAATATGAATCTAATAAATAGGAAAAAAGTGGCTAAATTATACTTTTTATTTAAAAGTCAAAAGTATGAATATTTAGTTATTATCAAGACAATAATATATATATTAAGTGTTTTTTTAATGAAAAAATATTTTGATTGATAAATTAAAAATAAAATTTGAATAAAGTGTTAAAAGAATGAACTTTATTAATTATAATATATAATATTATTTTTGTTATTAAATCATTTTGTATTTAGGAAGTTCGGATAAATGTATGTTAATAAAAGAGAAAAATAGATGATAAATTATTATTTAAATAAAAGTGGACATACTTGCACACCACTCAGTGTGTTTATATAATAAGTACATAACTTGAAACCGTTTACGGATAGTTTCAGAAAAAAGAAATAATTTATAAGTTTTAAATATGCATTAAAATGAAAGGAGAGATATTATGTCAGCACAAGGAAAAAGTTCATTTAAATTAAATAGTAATGTTATTTTTGTAATCGGAGCACTTGGTGGATTACTATTTGGATTTGATACAGGTATCATTTCAGGAGCATCACCACTTATTCAAAAATCATTACAATTAAGTGTAGGACAAATTAGTTTTGTTACTTCAGCGGTTCTTATAGGTTCTTGTATAGGAGCACTAAGTGTAGGAGGATTAGCTGATAAATTCGGACGTAAAGTACTATTATTTATTGCATCAATATTCTTTATTGTAGGTTCAGTTATGTCAGCTGTTGCACCAGATTTCGCAGTTATCGTAACAGCTAGAATTATATTAGGACTTGCAGTTGGAGCTGCTTCAGCTTTAACACCAGCTTACTTAGCAGAGCTTGCACCTAAAGAGAGAAGGGGTTCACTTGAAACACTTTTCCAACTTATGATTACAGCAGGTATCTTACTTGCGTACGTAGCAAACTTAGGATTCTTAAACCACAATATAGCAGGATGGGCAGACTGGAGATGGATGCTTATATCAGCTGTTATTCCAGCATTAGCATTATTTATTGGTAGTATTGTTTTACCAGAATCACCAAGATATCTTGTTCGTGTAGGAAAAGCACAAGAATCACATAGTGTATTAATCAGATTAAGACCTGAATATTCAGAAGGTCAAATCAAAGATGAGTTTACAGAAATACAAAAAGCAGATAAAGAAGTTCAAAAAGGTGGAGTTGGAGAGCTATTTAGAATAGCTAGACCAGCACTTATAGCAGCAATTGGAATAATGTTATTCCAACAATTAGTAGGAATTAACTCAGTTATTTATTACTTACCACAAGTATTTATCAAAGGATTCCACTTATCAGCAGACTTAGCAATTTGGATTTCAGTAGGAATCGGAATAGTTAACTTCTTATCAACAATAGTAGCTACAATTATTATGGATAAATTCCCTCGTAAAAAACTATTAATCTTTGGAGCAATAGTAATGGGAGTATCACTTGCAATATTATGTGTTATCAACTACACAATGAGTATTGATACATCAGCTATAATAACAGTTATACTTATAGCAGTTTATATATTTGCATTCGCTATTTCATGGGGACCAATCGCTTGGGTACTTATTGGAGAAATCTTCCCAATGAGCGTTCGTGGAGTTGGAGCTTCATTTGGATCAGCTGCAAACTGGTTAGGAAACTTTATAGTAACACAATTCTTCTTAATCATACTTGCTCTTTTCCATAATAACGTAGGTGGACCATTTGGGATATTTGCAATATTCTCATTCCTTGCAATCCCATTTGTAATGAAATTCGTACCTGAAACTCATGGTAAATCACTTGAAGAAATTCAAGATGAATTACTTGATGAAACATCACCAGAGAGTGAAAGATAGAAATTAATTAAAGATAATATAAAATCCACATCTAATTTTAGATGTGGATTTTTTCTTAATAATGACTTTCTGCTAATTTGTTTGGAATAAACCAAATAAATAAAATAAAGAAAGAAATTATCATAACTAAAGGAGGATAAAAGAACCCTGCTATTATAGCTAAAATATTTATAGTTAAGGTTATAGGAATTTTTTTATCCTTGTAAAGTGCTTTATAAATTTTAGAGTCTGGACCATTAGTTTTTACTAACGTGTAATTAAGTAAAAAATAACAAAAATCAGCTAGTAAAAATACAACACCATAAAAAACTTCAGGTGCTAAACTTGTTAAATTTAATCCTACCCAATTAGTTGCAAAAGGTAAAAGTGATAATGAAAATAATAATAATGTATTCATCCAAATAACTTTACCATCTACTTTATCAGCAAGTTGAAACATATGATGATGATTATGCCATGTTATTCCAATCATGAAAAAGCTAATTATGTAAGTTGCAAATGATTCTTTTAAATTCCAAAGATCAGCAAAAGAATTCCCAGAAGGAATTTTTAAACCTAAAACAAGTAAGGTCATTATGATAGCAATAACACCATCTGTTAAAGCTTCAGTTCTACTTTTGTTCATAAATTAATTCATCCTTTTTTAGTATGATTACAAACTAAAATTATACATAATAAAAATTCAAATTTCAAATTTCAAAAAAAAGCTGAACCTAAAGGTTCAGCTTAATATTATAATAAGTCGAATTTTTCACATACATTTATAGCTTCAACAACTATATAGTAAGGATTATCTATTAATCTATTTTTAATTCTTTGAATTAATTCAGCATCTAAATCTTCTTTGTTAAGAGTAGAAATGAACTCAAGAGTTTGAACTCTTATTGTTGGATTATAATCTCTAATTAAAAGTTTTAATAATTCAAAACCACCATCATTCCAAAATTCATGAATTAAATCTTTTCTTGAAAGAATAACCTGTCCTTCAAAATCATCAAATACAGGAACTTCTGACATCTGTGGTTTTTCTATATGCCTTTTTTTACATAAGTCATATAGTTCTTTAAACATTTGAACTTTAATTTCTTTAGTTCCTTTAACTGCTAAAAGGTTTTCTAAACAAATTAAAAGATATTTATCAAGTTCATGTTTTTTATGAAGTTCAATAAAATATGATATAGCAGATTCACTTATATCATAAGTTTTAGCAAACTTTATTAAACTATAAAGGTTTTCCTCACCATAAGTAAGAGCTTTATCAAAACTTTCAGATGTATTATACTTTGTTACGGCATTAGTTACCTTTTCAGTAATTTCATCATAAGAACCTTCAACATATTCAGTATAATTTTCTTTTAAATCCACAATAAATTCATAGAATGTATTAAAACCTACGAATTGAATATCTTCATAATTTGTATTTACTAAAAAATCAAAGTATATATCTAGATATATTGAAGTATCATAAAATGCAAAAATACCACCATATCTTTCAAGCTCTAAAAGTAGATTGATAAAAAGTTTATTAATAGCTAAAGAAAGCTCTCTATCATTAAAACTTATATTTATAAGACTTTTAATATCAAGATTTTCTGCAAGTTCAACAGCTATTTCAGTTAAAAGACTATTATTAGAAATTGTACCAACTAAAAGATTTCTTTGAGCACTTAAAGAATCAAGTAGACCCTCAATTGCCATGAAATTTTTAGCATAATCAATAGTATTCCAATCAGAACTTATGTATAAAAGTTTAAACATGTTTTCTTTGAATTCATCAAACTCTATCCATGTTCTAAAAATAAATGAAATTGCATTTGAAAAACAATCAACTTGTCCAATCAATAAATAGTCATTAGAAAGTTCAAGACAAGTTGTGTTTACAGCTGTCATATCTAATGAAAGTTTAAAAAGTTCTAAATTATTTGTTGTAAATAAAAATTCCTTAAAAACCTCATAAACTCTAGCATTATAATTAGATTCATCAAATTTTTTGAAAATGATTGCTATAATTTCAATCGCTTTAAAATTAATAGCAACTAATTTAGATTCTAATTCATTTTTTGAAATTTCTTTTTTATAAAAAGACTCTATAAGTGAAAAGACCTTCTCAGAGTGTTCTTCTATTATGGCTTCATTATTAAAAATATTCATTTCAAAATATATATTTTCATTATGTAAAATTGTTAATACCTTTGAGTTATCTACTATATTATTAGTAGTATTTTCTAAAATTATGTTATAAATTGAATTTTTCATTAAATATCCCCTCCAAAGTCGTATATTCAAAGGTTTTATATAATTGTACCCCTAAAAGTAACTCTTTTGTATGATAAAGAAAAAGTTTATGAATAAAATATTATTTAGTGAATAATAGTAGTGAAATATTAATGAAAAGAAGTTTTAAGTTAGAATTTTTAATTCAAATATAAATATAAATAAATTATGAGAAAAGTAATTAAAATAAAGGATTAATTAAGAGTCTTTTGTGCTACTGTAAGTATTGATAATTTGCTAAATTTTTGTATAATGAGGTTAAGACAATATTTTGACTTTATTCTAAAGCAGAGAACTTTAGAAATTTTTTTAGGGAATATTAAGCATCTTACTTACACTTATTTTAGAAATAGGAAGATGGGAAGGATAGAATTATGGAAGATACAAAAGTTATTCAAATGATTAAT
>JBOGAY010000023.1:0-5376 GCA_051655925.1 Sarcina sp.
TAAAATAACTAATAGAATTGAAAGTGCTAAGATACTTTCTTCATTTTTACCTTTAATTTTACTTGTTTTAAGTTTTGGTACATTCTATTTAATAACAAAGAAAAGAAAAATATTATCTGGTTTTGCAGCTTTACTACTAGTTTTAAATCCTGTAATACTTGGTCAATCTTTTACTTATTATGTAGATTCAATGCTTGGAATTTATGTTATTTTCCTTATTATAAATGTAGTTTTAATACTATTTTACAAGGATTTAACTTTATTTAAATATTTAACATTAGTCAATATAGCTGTATTTCTTTCAAACATAAAATTTACTGGTCTTGCTTATGCTGGTGTAATTTTATTAGCATTCTTAATTTGCAGTTTCTTCTTTAATGAAAAGAAATATAATATAAGACTTTTAATTTTCCTTGTTTGTAGCCTTGTTATAACTGTTGGTGTTATAGGATTTAACCCATATGTTACTAATACTATTAATGATGGAAATCCTCTTTACCCATTAGCTGGTAAAGGAAAAATAAATATAATGACAAATAATACCCCTTTAGATTATAGATATGATGGACAATTTGAACAGTTCTACAAGTCAATGATTGCAGTTCCTTCAACTAAGAACCCAAATGGAAAACCTGCAAATTCACTTGCTGAATTGTTTGAAGTAAATGGTAATGTTCTTACTTTCTACGCAGGTGTTGATGCTAGAATGAGAGGTTTTGGAATTTACTCTATTCTATTCCTTCCAATCTCATTTATCGGACTTTTATATCTTCTTGCAACTTGCAGAAACAAAAAAGTTCTTACTTATAGCATTTTAACTCTTGTCTTTATTATGGGAACTTTACTTGCTGCTGGTGCATTTTGGTGGGCAAGATATATAAACTTTATATGGCTTATACCAGTAGGTGTAGGAACTTTCATGGTTCTAAAAAAATCTAAAATCTCGAAAATTATTGGTATGTTATTGCTTATTTTATTATTTGTGAATTCAGCCATACTAATCCCAACAATGATTAGTTATAAAATTAGAGAATCAAATGGAGTAAAAGCTTATGTCTTTTCTAAGCCTTTAGTAATTTATCAAAATAACTTTGAACCTTCATTTATTAATAAAGCTAAAGAATTCGATTTAAAATATACAATAGTTAAATAAGTTCGAGAATAAATCACTTGAGTATCACACTCAAGTGATTTTATTTAAAATAATTAAAAATACGGAGGTATTATTTATGGTATCTAGAAAAATTGCTATATTTGATATTGATAAAACAATAATTAATGGCGATTCTATGTTTCACCTTTTAACATATACAAAAACAAAATATCCAGCTGCTAAAGCAAAACTTCCTTCTCTATTTATAAAACTTGTTTTATTTAAACTGGGAATTATAAATACTAAAAAAGCAAAAGAAGCTATGTTTTATACTTTTAATTATCTAAATAATGATGATTTAAAAGATTTTTACTCTTCAATGCTAAAAGAGAAAATGTTTAAAAATGCAATTGAGAAAATGAAAGAATTAAAACAAGTTGGTTATATAGTTTTACTTGTTTCAGCTTCTCCTGAAGCTTATCTTAAATATTTTGAAGATGAAAATTTTGTTGATTTTGTGATTGGTACAAAGTTCAAATATATAAATGATAAATTTACAAATCAAATGGAAGGTATAAACTGTAAAGGTGATGAAAAAGTGGTAAGAATCAATGCTTATCTAAAAGAAAATAACATTTCAATTGATAAAGCTTCTTCTGTGGCTTTTTCTGATTCATTATCTGATACGCCTATGTTTAATTTAGTCGCAAAATCTTATTTAATAAATTTCAAAAAATCTAATGATAAGTATGAAATATTACGTTGGGAGTAAAAAAATGAATAGTAAAAACTTAACTAAAGGAATTCTTTTAATTATACTAGCAGCCCTTTGTACATCTTTTGGACAGCTATTTTGGAAACTTGGTGTCGGACATAATATTTTCTTAATTCTACTTGGATTTGTATTGTACGCAGTTGGAGCTTTATCTATGATAATAGCTTTTAAATTTGGAAACTTATCTATACTCCACCCACTAATGTGTGTTGGATATATTTTTGCTCTAATAATTGGAGCTTTATTCTTAAATGAGAAAATAACTATGAACCATGCAATTGGAATTATTATTATAATTGTTGGTGTAATCTTTATCGCAAGGGGGGAAAAATAATGAATATGGCTTATTTACTATTCCCTGTAATGACTTTATTTGGAGCACTTGGTGCATTTTATTTTAAAAAAGGAACAGATACTCTTAATGGATTTTTCTCACTATTCATAAACTGGAAAATTTATGTTGGCGGATTCTTTTATGTGACTGCTGCTGTGTTAAATATAATTGCCCTTAAGTTTTTACCTTATAGTGTTGTTATTCCACTTACATCTTTAACATATGTATGGACTCTTATTATTTCAAGAATTGCTCTTGGCGAAAAAATTACAACAAAAAAAATTATAGGAATCATTTTAATTTTAATCGGTTCAATTTATGTTGCAATCTAATAATTTATATAAATTATTAACTTCAAAAATATTTTTTATTTAATAACGACTATGTATATTTTTCTATTTTTGTGTTAAAATATTAAATAGTTATACTACTTACTCATTTAATACGAGTAAAAATTTACTTAAATAAAAAGGAGAGTTTATTTTATGGAAGATAATATCATATGCTACTGTCTTAACATCAGCGAAGCTGATATTGTTAAAGCAGTTAATGAAGGTGCAAAAACTTTAGAAGACGTTCAAGATGCTACAGGAGCTGGAACAGCTTGTGGATCATGTCTTGGTGATATAGAAGAAATTATTGCTAAACATTCAAAATAATTTATTATAAAAAAGGACTATCTTTTAATATAGAATGCTTTCTATTATGAGATAGTCCTTTCATTTATTTATTTATTATAGGCTTTCATAACTTCTTCTTCATCTTTTACAATTATTTGCTTGCTAGTAAAATAATAATCCTCTACTGCATCTTTTGAAATTATCTTTTCTGATTGTATTTTCATTTCAGTTCCAAAATTTGCTTCTACAAGCTTTCTATCTTCATCTATATAATAAAATTTATTTCTATCATTTTCTTTTTTATACAAATCATTTTTAAGCTCAAAAGCTTTTCTATTACTTACTTTTTCTATACTTTCATTTGACTTAATATAGTATAAACTATTATTATCATCACTGTTTGTAGCTAAAATAAAATCATTTGCAATAATAAAGCTTTCCACTGAAAAATCAGTTAATTTTATACGCTTATTCTCACTTAAATCTATTGCATATAAATTATATCCATCATCTGCATTTTGGTAATATAATTTATAATCTGAAACTATAAACTTTGGAGCCCTATCTTGAGTTACTGCTTTGTTTATCTTTGCGTCATAACTACTAAAATAAATTTTTTCATTATCATTATCATTTATGTAAAATAATCCATCTTCACATGATACTAAATCTCTACTTCTATATATGTTAAAAGGTTCTGCTTTGATGTCCTCATTAAATTTATCTACTTCAAAACTATATATCTTTCCATCATCTTGAGAATTTGAATAATAAATTTTTCCATCTTTATGAATTAAATCATCACCAGAAAGCATTGATACCTCTGATTTTGGAGCTCCTGTTGTGCCATCCTTTATTACTTTTCTATAAATTCTGTTGTTATCACTTATTGAAGTATAAAAATAATCTGTTTCACCCTCTACTATCTTTGATGCATATATTTCTTGATTTTTAGCATCTACAATAAATATATCATCTTCTCCACGCTCTTCTTCTGTGACTTGACTATTAACCTTTATAGGCTCTTTTTTTTCTTCTTTTACTTGCTCCTTTGCACCACAGCTAGTCAATAATCCCCCAAGTAACATAGGCACTAAAAGAATTGTCTTTTTCATCTTTCCACCATCCAAAGTATATTTTTTATATTATCGTTTTCTTCCTATTAAACTTTATCAAAAAAGATACACTCTGTTATAAACATAGTGTATCTTTTTTATTACTAATATACTTGTTTTAATAATCTTTTCATTACATCATTAAGCTTCATTTCACCAAGTCTCTCTGGACATGTAGCAACCACAAGCTTAACTACTTTTTCAAGCTCATATATTGTATAAGCTCTAATATCCATATAAGCATAGTCTGGCATTATTTCTGCTAAACTTTCTCCTATCTCTTCTGCTGCATTTAAATATGTATCAAATAAATCATCTTCTGACATTGAATCCATCTCTACATTATTTTCTAGTAAAACCTCTTTTACATAGCTTAATGATAACTCAAGTTCAAAAGCTGCAAAATCTTCTCTCTTTGTAGCATTTGTAAGATCTGTTACTACCTTAAACTTACTTTGTGCTTCAATTTTTTCTTTCAATTCATCTGTATCTACAACTTCTCTAATAAAATTAACGTACATTAATCTTCCTCCTAATTATATTTTATATTATCTCATATAAAATACGAATATAATTAATTTTAAAACTTTAACTATTATATGTCTAGCTTTTAATTTTCAATTATATCTTATTAATCAAAAACTAATTTTCATTTCACTAATTTTCAAAAAAATTAATAGAAATATTCATATTTTTTATTTATATAATGTTATTATAGTCTTATGGATATTTAAATTTAACTTGGAGGTTATTTTAATGGATAATATACCAGATACAAATAAAATAAATGAAATAACTATGGATTTAACTGAAGACATAAAATCATTAAATACCCTTAGAATTTTAAAAGCAGAAATAAAATCCAATGGTATAACTGAAAAGCTACAAATGGAAATCGACACTCTGACTTTAACAAATTTTAAAAATGAAGAACTACAAAAACTTAAAAATGAAATTTTAAGTTTATATGATAGTTTAGAATCTACTGCAAGAACATTCTATGGTTTTACATATGCTACATTAGCTGATAAAAATAGAGCTGAAATTGAATATAAAGAAATTGCAAACCTAAAAAAATTAGCTGATAATGCTAATGAAGATATTAATACAAGAAAAGACATATTAAATAAACTTCATAACATGAAATTCACAATTAAAAATATAGCGCCAATGCTATACGACATAGATATCAGTTGTAGAACTTTCAATGGATATACTTATAACTCAATTAAAGAAGCTGAAAATGCTATTTATGAAAAAAATCTGCTTGATGAATTTATTAAAATAGATGAAATACTAAATGAAACTAGAGAAATTTATGCTATCTTAAACATAAAAAAGAAAATTACAGAAATTAAGCAAAATGAATATACTAATTTAGAAGTAAAAAATTATGTAAAGAAAATAGATACTAAAATTTCAGAAATTGAAAATGAGCT
>JBOGAY010000024.1:0-18202 GCA_051655925.1 Sarcina sp.
ATTTAGCAATGGAATTACTTGAAACTGAAAAAGCAGGGATACAAATTTTAGATAAGGATAACAAAGAAGTTTTTTATTATAATAAACCTAGCAATACTAAAGAGATATATACAAATAAAACTCTTATTGAATTATATAATAATAAAAATAATACTGTATTTTTAGATGAAGTTAAAATAGATAATAAAATTTTTACATACTTAGTTTTTTTAGATGCAAATAAAATAAATAGAATAAATTATTCTTATGATGTAAAATCACTAAAAATAGCTCATAACTTTCCTTTTATAATAGGAATTAATATAGTATTAATTTTAGCTATGAGTTTATTATTTACATTAAAAATAACAAAGCCTATAAATAAAATAATTGATAAAATAATTGATTTATCAAATGAAAAGTATATAGCAGATCAATCTAAAAAAGGAATTTATTCAAAGGTTGAAAATTGTCTTAGTGAATTAACAAAAAAACTTATATTAAATGAACAAGAAAGAAGTAGAATAGAAAAAATGAGAGAAGAATGGATTTGTAATATCACACATGATATAAAAACTCCATTAACATCAATTATTGGAAATGCAGAAATATTAGCTGATTCTGAATATAAAATATCAGATGAAGTTAAAGAACATTATTGCAAGACTATAATTGGAAAAAGTGAATATATAAAAACTTTGATAGAAGATTTAAATTTATCTACTAGATTAAAGAATAATTCTTTAATTTTAAATAAGAAAAAAGTAAATATAGTTTCATTAGTGAGACATATAGTAATAGATATTATAAATGATGAAAAGTATAATTATAATAATATAAGTTTTACATACTCTAAAGAAGAAATTTTCTTAGAAATAGATGAAGAGCTTATAAAAAGAGTTTTTGTAAATCTTATAACCAATGCATTTATTCATAATTCTAAAGATGTGAAAATTAATATAAATATAGAAGAAATAGAAAATAAAAATAACTTATATAACAATAAAAGATAATGGAAAAGGTGTTTCTACACAAGAGTTAGATAATATATTTAAAAGATATTACAGAGGAACAAATACATTAAGAAAAATTGAAGGATCAGCGCTTGGAATGGCTATAGCTCATGATATAATAAAAGCGCATAATGTAAAAATAAAAGTGGAGAGTGAATTAAGAAAAGGTCTTGAAATAAATATAGACTTTTGTTTGTAAAAAATATATAGATTGAAACAAAATAGTTAAAAAAATCTAGTACAATATAGATATAAGAAAACAAAGGAGGATAATGCAATGTTAACTATTGATAATTTTGTATTTGATACTATAAAAAGATTAGACACAATAGAAGCAGGAAATTGTTTAGATATAAGATCATATAAAAAGAATAGAAAGGTTATAATAGAAAAATTAGAGGAATCTTATAATCTTTATGAGGATGGATTTTATAAGGAAGAGTTTTTAGATTTAACTAAAGAGGAACTTAAAAAAATATTAAGGGGAATAGAGAAAAAAGAATTTCCAAGAAGTAATAAACTTAGGTTCTATGTTTTAGATTCAAGAGAAGAAAGTGTATGTCGTGCAAATTATAGAGAAGAAATTGAAGAAAAAGAAGAAGAGGGAATAGCAGCGTATATTGAGCTTCCTTATGCAGAGGTAACACCTCTTAAAAAAATAATTGATGATCATGATGGAGTCGTAGAAAAAATTGATTATAGAGATATAGTAGGAATAAAAATCAATATTTTAGAAGAAGAGTTTGATATACTAAAGGAAGCTTTAAAAGATAAATTGGAAGTGAAGCTATATAAACTATAAAAAAATAGAAAGTATACATTAAGGTGATGATATTATGGCGAAATATGTAGTTTCTGATATACATAATAATTGGGAAAGGTTTAAACAACTTTTAGATATAGTTAATTTTTCAAAAGATGATACTTTAATCATTAATGGAGATTTAATTGATAGAGGTGTTAGAGTAAGACCTTTTATAAAATTTTTAAAAGAATATAAAAATCAATTAATTTATATACTAGGAAATCATGAACAAATGTTTATAGATGCTTGTCAAACGGAGCATATATTTGATGATCTTATTAAAGTGGAGCTTAACTCTAGTCTTTTTGGTGGTGAAGAAGGCAAAGTTGAAAAATGGATAAATGAAAATGAAATATGCAATTTATGGCTTTGTAATGGTGGAGATAAAACATTAGATTTTTTATTAAGAGAAGATGTAGAGTGGTTATATGATTACTATACACGTGAATGCAGATATTATGAATTTATAGATGGAAATTTATTTGTACATGCGGGCTTACCTCTTGAAAATGTATATTACATTATAGAAGAAATAGAATATTTAGTTGCAGGAACAGATAAAGAGAGTCTTATTTGGGACAGAGAGTTTTTTGATAAATATTGTATAAAAAAAGAAACAAAAGATATGACGATTCCATGTAATATATTTGTTGGACATAACTCAATGGTTTCAAAAAATTTAGACTTTAAGAAAGTAACAGAAACTAAATTTAAAAATGGATATAAAATTATAGCAACAGATATGTCAGATATAACGAGAAAAGATAGTTCTATGATGTTATATTCATTAGATACAAGTGAAGCTTATATAGCAAGAAAAGGTAAGATTATTAAATATAAATATTCAGATGAAGTAGGAGTTAATGAGTTACAAGAAATACAACAAGTAGGAAAGTATGTTTATCTAGGTGCGGTTAATAAAAAATGAAGGTATGTTCTAAAGTTAACCTTTAGGACATATCTTTATTTTTTTGATATTTCATAGAGAGTAATATATGCACAATATTAAATTTAAAATTAAAATTATAATTATAATAATATTTATATAAGAAGTTTGTTGTTACAAAGAAAGTAGCTTTAAAGTTATTTGAAAATTTTGATGAGTTATTTAGAGTTTTTTATTAAGAGGTATGATTAAAAGTGTGAAAAGCTGGATATAATTTAGGCTAGAGAGCGTAGAAAAAAATTTATAATTAAAAAATAATATAAGAGAAAGTAGGGGGAGCCGAATGATAAAACAAGCAAATTTAGAAGAGTGGAGAAAGCTATATGAAATAGCTATAAAAATAAAAGAATTAAAGCCATGGGTAGGAGATGTTAGTACAGATTTTATAGAAGTTAGGGATGCTAAAAAAACAACTCTTTGTAATATTATAAAGGGTGATAATTTGTTTTATGGGATAGTTGCTTATTTTGGCGATAAAAACATAGATAGCTTTTTATATGGTTTAATAAATTACGAAGAAATACCTTTTCATCAACAAATAAGATATCAGAACAATTTAACTTGTTATTTTGCAAATAGAGAGCAGGCATCAGATCAAGATTATAAAATAATTAAAGAGTTGGGATTAAAATTTAGAGGAAAGAAAGAATGGATATTTTTTAAGTGTATGGAAAGTGATCATGATATTAGAAATATCAATAAAAATGAAGTTATAAATTTTACAAAAGTATTAGAACAAGTTTATGAAGGGATATTAGATAATAAGTGTAAAAAAGTCAAATATGATGAAGAAAATGGTGAAATTCAAGTAAGACGTTTTGATAAAAAAAGAAAAGTATGGTTAACTCAAAAAAATAATCTTGAAAATTTTGAATATTCATATACAAGTATTTGTTTGAGTGATGAGGTACTAATTAAAAGAATGCAAAAAACTAAATATAATATGACTAGATTAGAATTTGACATAGTAAGTGTACCACTTCCGAAAAATCCTTTTGCAAAATTAGCAGATGGTGAAGAATTTTTAAGGATAGCAGTTTTAGCAGATATGGATAAAGAAGTTCTTATTTCAGATTGTGAAGTAGAACTAGATGAGGAGCATAGAATAAATGCTGTTTTTGATAGTATAATTCCATATGTTTTGAAAGAAGGTAGACCAAGCATAATTGTTGTTAGAGATACTTATGTAGCAAGTTTTCTTTGGGATTTATGTTCTAAATTAAATATTGAACTTGAAATATATCCAGAATTAGAAGTTATAGATGGTTATGTTGAGGGATTTTTAGGAGCGATAGTAGAGAGTGAGTTAGAGATTTAATTAATGGATAAATTTTCTAAAATTTTTAACAATAAGTTATATTTCATAAAAAAATACCAATTTAAAGACATTTTATATTAATATATAAGTATATTAAATAGATGATTTAAAATAGGAGAAGCAAATAATGGTATTTACAGAGACTATTACTAAAAAAGGTTATGGAGAAGAGCTTGAAAGATATTTTGAGGGAAAATTTGTTAGAAGAGATAGTAAAGAGGCTATTTATAATATATTAGAAAAGCTTTTTGCTGATAAGGCAAATTGTATGGAATCAGAGGAGTTTGCAAAGTTTTCTCTTTTGAGACATGAGCTTATGCAGGATATGGATATAAAGTATACTCTTGATATTATTGATACGAATATTGATAAAATAGATCATATTACAGCGAATATAAAAGCATTATATAACAATCCATATCACTTGTTAGTACTTTTGACAGATGGAGTTTTTGAGGATGTATATGAAGCTTTTAGAAAAAATCATGAATCAATATTAACCCCTTTTGATATAGAGCTTGTACAAAAAGTTTTAAATTATATTTGTAGCTTTACAGATGTAGATGCGGACATAATAATGGGATATGTTTATGATATAAAAAATAATAAGAATATAGAAGATGAATTATTTTATGTAAAAGAATATTATAATATTTAAATTCTATTTTAGAGTTATAATTAAGTAAAAAACTCTTCCTACTAAAGTTTTATGTTTAGTAGGAAGAGTTTTTTTTGAAATTTAATTAATTGATTAAGACACCGTTATTATTAAATGTATATACAGTATTATTTATAGTAACTGTACCAGTTTGCATTTGGCCATAACTATTTAAATAGTACCATTGGTTTTTATAATATACCCAACCAGTTTGCATTTCACCATTTTTATTAGCATAATACCAGTTTCCATTATTTAAAATCCAAGTAGTTTGAAGTTGACCAATACTATTTAAAAAGTACCAGTGGTCATTTTGTTCAAAACAACCAGTCTGCATAGCCCCAGATGAATTAGCATAGTACCAAAGGTATCCTTCTTTAATCCAACCAGTTTGCATTTGACCGTTGTTATTTAAATAATACCAAGTATTATTATCTTGAATCCATCCAGTTTGCATTTGGCCGTTACTATTTGCAAAGTACCAGTGGTCATTTTGTTCAAACCAACCAGTTTGCATAGCACCGTAGCTATTTAAATAGTACCATTGTCCATTAAGCTTAATCCAACCAGTTTGCATTTGACCATTATTATTTAAATAATACCAAGTATTATTATTTTGAATCCAACCAGTTTGTTTTTGACCATTTTTATTTATATAATACCAAACACCATTGTTTTCTATCCATTTATAGTTTGGTGTAATTCCATTTGTATATGATGCATCAATATATCCTGTTACACCATTATACTGAACTTTATACCAGCCATTTGATAAATTTTCAAGTACATTTACTGTTGTTCCAGCAGGAATTGTAGTAAGTGATGTTGCACCATTTTGAGTGCTTGTAGGCTCATTATTTAAATAAAGATCTACATTTACTGTTGTTGTACCATTTACAGAAGTTCCTTTTATTTGATGATTTGGAGCTTGTGCTGCTGGAGATGGAGTTGATGGTGACATCATAGTTTGAATATAATTAGGGTTTGAAGACACCCAACCAACTTGTCCATAGTATTGAACTTCATACATATTATTATTTTGTGCAATAACAGATATATTGGCTCCTTGAGGTAAAATTCCTATATTTGGTGAATTAAGAGAAGCATTTTCATGCAGATAAAGACCATTAGCTATAATAACACCAGTACCTATAGAAGGATATTGTGTTGATTGAATATTTTTATAAGGTCCACCAATATTAGAACCAGTTAAAGTATTAGCAACACCACCGCTACCACCTAAACTTTCAGCAATTCCATTTCCAGCATTTGCATTTATCCAACCAAAGTTACTTTCAAAGTAAACTTTATACCAACCATTTTGTGATTCTAAAATTGGAAGTGTAGTTCCACTAGGAATAGTTGCATATATAGCACCATTTCCACCTTCATTTTGATATAAAGGAGTGCTTGTTGTTAATTGTGTTGATCCAAAAGCGTTATAAACACTTTTGTGTAATGGGTTTGAAGTGTTTTGAGGTCCTTGATACCCTTGTCCATATGTCCAGTAAACTGTAGCACCTGTATATGAATTTTCACCATAAATTTGAGGACTTTGTCCATTTAAATTTCTTGGTCTGTAATATGGTTGTACAAATGATTCATTTCCCATAACCCAAGCAATTCCTTTAGCTTTGTTTTTCCATCCCATAAATAGGAATGTATGATAATAGCTAGCAAAACACAGATCTCCTTTTTGAATATAGTTAAAGTTTGTGTGCTTTGTCCAACCATTATTAGCTAACCAGTTTTCAAGATAAGCTGTGTAACCTATGCTATCAGGTACATTTTGCCCTATAGCTCTTAATGATGATGATTGGAAGAATACACAAGTATTAACAGGATTACCACCATTTAAATTTATAGCTTCAGCCATTGAATTTTTATCATTATGCATATTAAGTTCATAGTTATATAAATTTTTATTTACAGAACTTGCAAAACCATTGCTATCAAATCCAGGTGTAACTGCAAAGCTATTTGTCATATCAGGTGCTATTTTCATAGCTTTAATACCAGAAAAAGTCATACCATCTTTTTGTATAGTTTTCCCTTTAAGATTTTGTACCTCTGATTTAGATAAATTTTCATTATTTTTTGAATTTATATTTTGTTCATGAGCGGGTTTTGTTAGTAAAATATGATTTTCTGTTTTAATATTTGGATTTGTTTTAGCAGAGGTGCTGATACTAAACGTTAAAGCACTTGCTAACAATAGCATCCCTAGTAAATTTTTCTTTTTCAATTTTAATTTCCTCCCTTTAGAAATTTTATCTTTTGATTTTATTTAATACTGTATAAATTATCAAATAAGAGTAAAGTAACTCATAATATATGTAGTAAAAATTTATTATTAGAATAACATAAGATTATAACTAGCAATAAATATATAAATTTGAAAAATAATGAATTTTTAACTACTTAATGTATTATAGCGAAAAAATGAAATTAAATAGTAAAGAAAAGGAAACATAAAATTGATTAATTTATAACAAGCTTTAGAAATGAAAGATTAAAAAATTATAAAAATTAAGTAGTTCAATAATCATAGATTATTGAGAAAAGATTAATAATCTATAATTATGAAATGGACAAAATAATAATAAAATAGTATAAATGTAGAAGAAAGTATTTAATTAAAAGGATGGATAAAATAAATGGTTAAGAATATAGTGAGAGATGTTCTGTTTTTAGGACAAAAATCAGAATTAGCAATAAAAGAAGATGCTTATGTAATTGATAATCTAATAGACACATTAAATGCTAACTTAGAGGCTTGCGTTGGAATGGCAGCAAATATGATAGGAGTTAGAAAGCGTATTTTAGTTTTCTGTATGGGACCAATGATAATTCCTATGGTTAATCCTATTATAATTAAAAAAGATGGGAAATATGAAACAGAAGAAAGCTGTTTATCTTTAAATGGTGTTAGAAAAACAGATAGATATGAAATGATAGAAGTAGAGTATTTAGATAGAAATTTTAAAAAAAGAAAGGATACTTTTACAGGATTTACAGCTCAAATTATTCAACATGAAATAGATCATTTTGAGGGGAAAATTATTTAAAGTTTAAATTAATAAAGTGATACAAAAAAGAAAAGTGAATGACTTAAGTTGTTCACTTTTCTTTTTTGTAGATAAAAGCTAATAGCTAAAAAACATAGATTTATAATTATTCAGTTTTAGAATATAAAAGTTATAAATACTTTGAAAATCAAACTTTATTGTTTTTTAGTTTGAAATTAAAAAAATTTATTAAAATTTTATAAAAGTGCTTTGAAAATTTAGTTTATTGAATTAAAAAGAGTATATTATTTCAAATAGCTAATTTACTGGATTTATTATACTATTGATAAGTTTATTTGATTAATATTATAATAAAAATCGTAATTTTCATACAAAATTTAATTATATTAAAGTTTTCATCAAATTTACTTTTGTGAGATAATTTTAAAAAGTTTAGTAAAAAATGCAAAGGAGTTCAATATGGCAAAAAAAATAAAAACAATATCAACAATTGCAGCTATTACAACGAGTACATTAATAGTTGCACCTATTTCAAGAGGAATACAAAATAAAGTTTTATTAGTGAATAATAATTCAAAAAATAAAATGGTAACAGAAATGGCTCAAAGCAAAGATAACAGTCAAAATAATATTTACAACAATACAGTAAAGGTAGAAAATGTATGGGGTGAATCATTATTTAGTATAGGATTTAATGCAAATAATACTTTTAAAATTACAAAAGGAACTGGTGTTATAAATCCTAAATCGCATGAGAAATTGACTATAACAATATCAAATATGGCTAGAAAAGTTTTGAAAAATATTCAGCTTGAAGGTGGAACATCTCCAGAAAATGAAGTATATAAAGCATTAAATGGATTTGAGTTTAATATAGGTGATACAATAAAAATTTCTTCAGGAACAGGATCAGAATATTTTATAAATAACGCAGAGAAGCAACAAGGGTCTGTCACTTATAAAATAACTCAACAAGGATTAGTTCAAATTACAGCAAAAGCAACAGAAGCAAAGGCTATATACAAAGGAAATGAAGAAGTAGATTTTTCATGCAAAGTTAAACCAAACACATTAGTAGATTTGATTTGCAATGGGAAATTTTTTGTTGGAATTTCAAATTCACAAGGGGTTGTAAATACAACAATAAATGGGAAAATAGGTGATGTTGTAAGTATTTATCCAGTAGGAGAGTTAGAGACACAGGTTAAAATTGATGGAGTTTCAAGTAATAGTACAAAAGATAATAATAAAGCAAACACAGATCAAAAAAATATATCAAAAAGTAGTACTAAAAAAGTACAAGCTGGAAGCACTAATAAAGTTAGTACAGTTTTATCAAAACAAAGTATAATTGTTAATAATGTTTGGAATCAACACATGTTTAGTATTGGATTTACTAAACATAATAAGCTAGTAGTTCAAGGTGGATGGGCTGAGACAAATCCTTACTATACAGGTTCAAATTCATTGACAGTTCAACTTTTAAATGATAAAGGTGAGCAAATTTATGGACAAGTGTTTAGAGGTGGTGTGACACCTACAGAAGCAATAAGTACATTATTAAATGGAAAGGCATTTGAATATGGTGATCTTATACATATTCAAAGTAATTCAAATGCAAATATAAAATTAAGCAATCAAACATATAAAGGAAATATATATTTCCAAATTAACCAAAATGGATTAACATATTTACAGTCTAATAACAATACATATAATGCAAAGTATGATGGTAAAAATACAATTGTAAATGGTATTGTAAAAGCAAATGAGAAAATTTCAATAATTGCAAATGGAAAAAAATATTCAACAATGGCAAATAGTCAAGGTAAGTTTAATATTAAATTACCTAGTACAGTTATAGCAGGAGAGGATATACAAATAATAAATTCACAAGGGGTTACTCAGAATGTTAAAGTTAATTTTAATAAAGCTGATTTTGCAATTTTAAACAGTGCATTAAAAGTAACAAATGCTTGGGGAACAAATGCTATAAATATAAATTTTAATCCAGAGACAATGAAGATAAATACTTCAGGATGGAATCAGTTCCTTGGTCAAAATAGTCAAAGTCCATTTATGCAATTTAGTTTGTATAATGGAAAAACTGGAAACCCAATAAAGAGTGTTATGCTTAAAGGTGCTGATAGCACAAGCTCATTAACAAATGCTATAAATAATCTTGGATTTAATTTTGGAGATATAGTAGCGGTTTCTTATAACAATAGTCAAGGAAGTATAGGAATTTATAATGGACAAAATTCTATAGGAAATACTACAGGATCTCTTGAATATTTTAAAATAACACAAAATGGACTAGTTAAATATGAAAACCCTACAACTATTGATCCGCTTAATATACTAACACAAAATGAAATAAGAACATTAAATATTAAAGGTAAAACATTACCAAATACAAATGTGCAAATAAATGTTGATGGGGAAAATTTTGTAGGAAGTTCAAATGCAAATGGAAATTTCAATATCAAAGTTTCATCACAAATACCATTTTCAACAACAACAGCTATTAATGTCAAAGTAAAAGGAGAAATTGCTCAAACAGTATATCCAAGTGCAGCTAATATGTTAGAAAGTAATAGTGGAATTTATTTATCAGGTAATGCAGGGTGGTTTGGAAAAATTGTATTTAATCCAGTAACTATGAAAATTAGATGGTTTGCACCAGGTGCTAGTATAAGTTCAGTTAATGATAATCCAACAACTTATAATCCTAATGCAATTCCAACCAATCTTAATCAAATAATAAATTCAGATGCAAATTATGAAGTTTTAGGAATTGTTATTAAATCAAAAAATGGACAAGTTATTTTGAATAAAAGTTTCAATGGAACAGACACATTACAAGATATTTATAATGCAATTAATAATCTTAATTTTGCATATGGAGATACAGTAAGTATTTATCAAAATCATGGTTCAATAGAAGCGAATGTTATGTCAAATGGAAAAGTTATAACTCCAGAAAGTCAAAATACTTCATTTGAAATTACTCCAAATGGTTTAGTTAATGCAATTAAAGGACAAAGTGTTTATAATAATGGATTCACAGTAAGTAATTATTATGCTAAAAACGGAGTAGTAGCAACAGGACTTACAGCAAGTGGATGGGACAATGGATCTGAGGAACTTGCAAATAATATGGTAATGGACCAGGCTATGAAAGACAGAGTTAATCAAGCTATTAAAGGAGATAGTACAGATCTTGAAAAAGCACAAGCTATTTTTAACATAGTAAGTCCTGTACCATATGAAAATGTAGGTGGAAATACAATAAATACGTATGAACATGGTGGCGTTTGCTTTAATAAAGCACAACTTTATGCTGTAATGGGACAATATGCAGGGCTTGTGACAAGAGTTGTTACAGGATATGTTAATGAGCCGGGAGATTATCAAAGATATAGTGGATTCCATTCATGGAATCAAGTTTGGATTCCTTCAGAAAATAGATGGATGACTGTTGATACAACATGGCATATGTTCAATTGCAATCAATATGTAGATAATAGTAGACATAGCTTCTCAGTGCAAGCAACTCTTTGGAATCCTGCACATAGTTATACAAGTTATTTTGCTAATGATCCAGCTAAAGCTTGGGAACATACAGCACAGGTATGGAATCATGCTCTTTATTATAATTTTAATCTTGGAAATGATCCACAGTTTAGAAATTTATTTAAAGGGATAACACCAAGTTCAATAAATATTTATAACACATGGGGAACAAATGCTGCTAGTATAACATTTGATGGAGAAAATAATACTTTTAATGTACAAGGAAGTAATAATTTCTTAGGTGGAAATACTTCAGAAAACTTTATGACAATAGGGCTTGTTAATCCAAAGACAGGAGCAACTATTTTCAATAAAACATTAAAAGGAAATAATTCAGTTACAGATCTTGCAAATGCACTTGCAAATAAACATTATAAATTAGGAGATATTTTAGAGATATCTTATGCAA
This sequence comes from Sarcina sp., assembly GCA_051655925.1. GTDB lineage: Bacteria > Bacillota > Clostridia > Clostridiales > Clostridiaceae > Sarcina. The sequence continues at coordinate 11,734 of JBOGAY010000024.1, forward strand.
ATAATCAAAACAGTCATATTAATGTAATAGCAGATGGAAAAACTATAAGCAATGGACAAGGTGCTATGCAAATGTTTAAGATAACAAGTAAAGGACTTGTACCATTTAGATTTGATAAAAAGATAAAAATTAAAGCAACTGCTACAACAGGATTAAAAAATGAAGCATTTTATCAAACAACAATTTCAGGAACTGCACTTGCAAATAAAGATGTAATAATAAGTGTTAATGGACAAAATTTTGTAGCAAAAACAAATGAAAATGGACAATTTACAAAAACAATAACAACAAATGATCCAATGACAAACAAAACTAAAATTATAGCTTCACAATGGGGAGAAAATTCAGCAACAGTTACACCAATCTTAACAAAAAAAGTAGAGCTTGAGGATAGTCAAATTATAATAAATAATGTTTGGAATGATAATTTAGGTGTAATTGGATTTAACACACATAATATGAAACTTACAGAAGCTAAGGGGTGGTATATGACAAATCCATATTTAAGTAGTAGTGCAGAAGCTTTTTCAATAGGTTTAAATGATTCAAATGGAAAAAATCTTGCAAGTTTAACTGCTATGGGAAGTGATCCTATTCCAACACCTTTATATAATGAGTTTGATGAAAAAGGATTTGCTTATGGAGATTCAATAACAATAAATTATAAAACTTCAGCTAATATAATACTTGATAATGTTTATGTTGAGGGAAAACTTGTTAATAATTATAAAGTAACAAAGCCAATGACTTTATATATAACAAAAGGTGGGCTTACAACACAAAAGCCAATAATATAAATACTAGTATAGAAGATAGATTTTCATTTTAGAAAGTCTATCTTTTTTGTATTAATAAAAGATATGTTAAATATAAATGAAGAGATTAAAGTAATCTTAAAAATATAAAGAAAAAGCTTTGAAACAGCCAAGTTTCAAAGCTTTTTTATGCATACATTATCAATAAGTAACCTGTACAAATGATTATTGAGAAAATCATAAGTGGAAAACCAATTTTTAAATAATCTACAAATGTAATTTTATACCCTTCTCTTTCAGCTATACCTGATAGGACAACATTTGCAGATGCTCCTATAAGGCTACCATTTCCTCCAAGACAAGCGCCAAGAGAAATTGCCCACCAAAGAGGTGTGATATCAATTCCACTTTTACCCATTACAAGTACAAGAGGAATTAATGTTGCAACAAATGGTATGTTGTTTAGGAATGATGACACTATTGCAGAACCCCAAAGCATTATCATCATTAGAAGGATAGGATTACCTTTTCCAAAATGGACTATAAGATTTGCTATCATGTTAATTACGCCTGTTTGGACAAGACCTCCAACCATTATGAAGAGTCCAACAAAGAATAAAATAGATGACCATTCGACATCATGAATAACATCTTCCATTGGAATTCTTGATATAAGTAAGAATATACAAGCTCCTATCATAGCAACAGCCCCTGCATCAAGTCCAATTTGATTACTAAAAATAAATCCAAGTAATACAAAGAAAATAACTATAAAACCTTTTATAAGAAGTTTTTTATCTGTTATTTTTTCATTTGGATTAAGTTTTGTTATAGCAATTTTATGATGTTCTTCAACGAAAAGGTGTTTTCTATGAAGTACATACAAAATTATTATAGTGAAAATTAATATAACTAGTGAAACTGGAAACAAATGAGTTAAAAAGTCAGTAAAATTAAGTCCAGCTGCACTTCCTAGCATAATATTTGGAGGATCTCCGATCAGGGTACTTGTACCACCTATATTTGAAGCAAAAATTTCAGTTATAACAAATGGAATAGGATTAACCTTTAGCATTTTTGTTATAAAAAAGGTTATAGGCCCCATTAAAAGAACAGTAGTAACATTATCAAGCACTGCTGAAAATAGTGCAGTTATAAATCCAAGTGCAAAAAGTATTTTAAGACTATCACCTTTGCATACTTTTGCAGTATAAATAGCTATGTATTCAAAAAAGCCAGTTCTTTTAAAAATAGCGACTATAAGCATCATTCCAAGAAGAACAGCTATTGTATCAAAATCAACAAATCCCATAACTTTATTAAGTGGGATAATTTTAAATGCAACCATAGCGATAGCACCTGTTAGAGCTAAAACTGTAATATCAAATTTTTCGCTTATGATACCAGCAAGTATAATCAGGAATATTGCTATAGCAATTATTTGTTGTGTGTTCATAATTCAAATGTCACTATGTGACATATCCTCCTTTGCAAAGTAAATCTGTTGTAGCTAAAACTATATTTACCTCATCTAGGAAAGGGCATCTTTTACTAAAAGTTTTAAAATAAAACTATAAGTAGTAAAAGATACCTTATATAAAAATAATATCACATTTTGAAAATAATACAAGGCTCAAAAAGTCACAGGTTCTTAATTATTTGAATTTATCAAGTTTTGATATTATTTTATGAAAGACTACCTGCATATGAGGTTCCTTACTAGTATAACCATCTATTTTATTAATATCTATCCAAGCAACGCCTTTGTTTTCATCCTCTTTAATATGAAGAATTTCATCTTCACTACATTCAACAAGATAAGTGAAAGATATGTGCAAGTGAGGACTTATATACTCTCCTTTTTTTACATGTCCTATAACATGTAAAAGATCTAAAGATATAAGTTCATTAGTTATAAGCTTTGGAACTTTAACACCAGCTTCTTCTTTTAATTCTTTTAAAGCAACATTTATAAGGTTAGCATCTCCATCAGCATGACCACCAGTAAAAGACCAAGAATCAAAAATATTGTGGTGAATCATAAGAGTTTTAGTTCTATCTTTATTAACAACAAAAGCAGAACTTGTTATATGAGCAATTTTATTTTCCTCTCTAGAAAGCAAGTTTGGAAGAGTATGTGCCATTGTAAGTATTAATTCTTTATCAGATATTTCAGCTTTAGTCGTAGGAATATAATTTTTAACTTGTTCTAAATAATTCATAAAAATCTCCTTTGATAAGTTTTATAATATTATTTATTATAAAGGTTTAATATAAGAAAAAGAAGCACTCATAATATTTATTGTAAGGAGAAAATTTAAATTAAAATATTGAAAAATTTATATCACAAAAATAATTCCAAAAATTTACATGAAAATGTTTACTTTTAAAAAAAAACAGTTTATAATAAATACATAAGGTAATAAATGTAAAAAATATTTGAAATTAAGTTTTATTGAGGGGTGTTTTTATGAATTTATTAGAATTAAGAGGAAATGAAGAATTTATGGAGTGGCTTTTAAAAAGAGAGAAAGTTTCAGGAGATACAGCAGATGAAGAATCTCTTCAAAAGTTTTGGACTAAGTACCAAAAAGAATTAGAGTATGATCAAAAATTAGGTTTTTAATTTAAAAATAGCTATTATAATTTAAATATATATATAAGTAAAAAGTGTTTCTGATTCATTCTCAGAAACACTTTTTTATTATTCTCTGTAGATAAGTTTTTCAATTTCTGGTTCAGTTTTTAATTGTTCAACACAAACAGCACCTATTTGTCTGCCAAGTTTTAAACCTTCTGATAAGTCAGATCTAAAATGGATTCCACCATATAGTCTTGAAATTGAAGCATCTTCAGCTAATTGATGAACTGCACAAGCCTCATCAGGGAAGAAGAAAGATAAAACAACTTCTATAGCACCTGATACTACAGAGTGGCCAGAAGGATAGGTTGGGAAAATAGGAGTTGGTAAGAACGTTTTTAAGTTTCTATCAAGTTGACAAGGTCTTGCAGCATCCCAATAATATTTATACATCCAAGTTATACAAAAAGCATCACTCATAGCATTTTGTAGCGAAGCAAGAATTCTAGCTGATGATGGAGGTGTTACTTTATAAAGACTTATAAATTCTAAAAAGATAGGAAGCCATTGTTGAGGAGGTACACCAGTTCCCCAAAACTTAGCTAGTGATTTTTGATTAGGAGTTAATCTAGATTGAACCATTTGAACTTCTAGTAAATCTTTTTTAAAGTCAATTGTATTAGGATTATCTATATCAAATACAATTTTTTTCCCAGATAGAGTAAAGAAGGTGTTGAAACTTACTTTTTTCATATAATGAAGAGGCCAAGTTCCAGCTGTTGGATCTTTTCCTATAGGAAGAGTTGATGTTCCAGGGTATGGGATTTCAGACCATTTTTTATAAGGCTCATAATCACAATCACAATGACAGCAGCACTTGTTAATATAATTATTAATATCCATAAATATTCTCCAAATTTTTGATTTAGTTTGATAATATAATATGCTACTATAATCAAACCAGTTACAGAATAATACATCAATGGAAGCTATATGTTTTACAAATATAAGTAAAAGTAGTATTATAGAAAATACTTGTTTAAATAAATATTTTTTATAAATTTAAATAAGTGAACCAAAAAAAAGATAGGAGAGAGTTAATGGAAACAAAAGAAAAAACAAATCAAAAGTTCTTAAAGGATAAAGGATTTGTAGCATTTATAGGATTTTTAAGTGCATTTGTACCAATGTCGACAGATTTATATCTGCCAGCATTACCTGATATGGTTAAATCATTTCATACAAGTGCAGCATTTTTAAATTTAACAATAACATTATTTTTTGTATTCTATGCTATAGGTATGCTTATATGGGGACCACTTAGTGATAAACATGGAAGAAAAAATATACTTCTTATAGGAATGGGATTTTATCTTGTTGGAAGTGTATTATGCGCATTTGCACCTAATGTACCTATGCTTATAATATTTAGAATACTTCAAGCAATTGGAAGTGGAGCAGCAGTTTCTGTTGCAACAGCTATGATGAAGGATGTTTATACAGGTAAAAAACTTGTAGCAATGCTTGCAACTGTTCAATCAATAGCAATGACATCACCAGTTATTTCACCTTTTGTAGGATCAATGATTTTAACATTCACTTCATGGAGAGGGATATTTATAATATTAACAATTGTAAGTATTATAGCTTTTCTAGGAGGACTTCTTTTAACTGAAACTTTAAAAGAGAGAAATGCGGGAAATGTTATAGAGGTATTTAGTAAGCTTGGAACAGTATTAAAAAATCCAGCTTTTACACTTTTAATGTTTATCTTTGCACTTATATCATTGCCACTTATGGCTTATATAACAATGTCATCATACATTTACATAAATGGATTTGGGTTGTCAGAACAAGGATACAGTATTTTCTTTGCAATAGGAGGAATATTCTTAGTTTTAGGACCAATGCTTTATATAAAACTTGCTAAAAAGTTTAAGCCTAATAATATAATAATTGCATTATTTTCAATTGTTGTAGTAAGTGGAATTTTAGTAGTTCTATTTGGAGATAAATCACCAGTTCTTTTAATTATAACAATCCTTCCAGCATTGATGTTTGGAAATATGTTAAGACCACCAGGGACACATATAGCACTTGCACAGCAAGATGATAATATAGGTTCTGCATCATCACTTTTAAGTTTTTGTAATACAATGCTTGGAAGTATAGGAATGGTTCTTATAACATTAAATTTTGGAAATAAAATAATGAATATTGGTGTTATGTATATACTTGCAGGAATAATAGGACTTATTTTATGGCTTATATTCCACAAGAAACCATTTATAAAACAAGCTAAATAAGATAATTTAATATATAAGAAACTTCATTTTCAAAGTCTAATTTTTAGATTTAAAAATGAAGTTTTTTTATTTTAAACTAAAGGTGTTATATAAAGTAAGGTTAAAAAGTAGTGTGAAATTTAAAGTTATAAGTACAACTCAATACAATTACGCATACGTTTGTGTAAACATAAATGTTTACACATGTACAAGTTATATTTTAGATATACGAATATTTAAAAGAAAAATTACATAAAAATTCATTAGCAATTTTATGTAAATTGAATAAGATATAGTAAAGTAATCTTTATAGAGGTAGAACATATGGAGTTATATATTCCTAATGGATTATTCTTAGCACTTGGGATAATTTTAATAATTCTTTCAATATTTATTTGGTGTACAAAATCAATTAATATGATAGCACCATACAGAGATGATATAGAGTATAATGAGAAAAAGTTAATAAGATGGACAGTTTTAACTTTTTTAATGTCGGGAATTATTATAACAGCATCATCAGCACTTGCTATGGTATACACTAGTATTAATAGTGCAATAGTGTTTGGAATCGTTATATGTATTATGGCTATCCTAGTAGGTATTGGTTGTACAAAATATGAGCTTTAAATTATATAATAAAGTTGAGATTTAAAATAAATCTCAACTTTTTTTTATTTTTATACAACTAACATTTTTAGTATTTAATTAAAATAATTAGGAAAGTTTTGCTTTAAGAATTTTATATGAAAATCATCTAATTTAAATATAATTTATTTATAAAAAGGATTTTGAGTATTAGTTTAATAATTAATCAATAGAGTATTGTTATTTGAAGTGATAAAGAG
>JBOGAY010000025.1:0-10932 GCA_051655925.1 Sarcina sp.
ATGAAATTATTTTATTTTTGCTACAAATGTTGATATGCCTTTAACCGCTACATTTTTTGCTTTAAAACTTTCTATACCATTTATGGCAACCTCAAATTTATTAACCAAAACAGTTAATTCTTCTTCTTTTTCTAGTTCTACTGCACAATCATTTAAACTTGCATTATGAATAACTAATATTTTTTCATCTTCATACTCAGATATATATGCTATGCATGACTCTTCTGATTCTAAAAATTTCATTCCACTTTTTATCTCTTCTACAGTTTCAAGTCTAAATATTTTTTTAGACTTTCTAAGCTTTATAATATCCCTAATATATAAAACTTCTTCTATATATTTTTTCTTTTCATTCCAATCAACTTTATTTATAAAATCTGATGATTTATAAGAATTTTCAATCCCTTGTTTAGTTCTTAAAAATTCCTGTCCTACCTGCATAAATGGTACGCCTTGAGCTAACAGTACTATTGCTATACCAAGCTTTTGATATTCTGTAAGTTCACTTTCTTTTAAACCTTCCATTGCAAGCTTATCTCTAAAAGTATAATTATCATGACATTCTACATAATTAACAACTTGGCTTGGTAAAGTCTCACCCCAAAGTTTTAATTCTTTTGAATAATCGATTCCTCCAACTATACTCTTTTGAACTTCTTTTTTCTTTTTAAAATCACCATGTAAATATCCTTTATCACCCTCTACAAACTCACTACCTCTTAGCGAATTTCTCATTGTATCATTGAAAAATCCTATTTCTCTAAGTTTTACTGAGTTTTTTTGAATTGCCCTCTCCTCTTCAGAAAGTAGCGAATCCATATTCCAGCCTTCACCTATTATAATAACGTTAGGATTAATCTTTCTTAATTCATCTTTTACTTCTTTCATTGTTTGAACATCAATAAGCCCCATAAGGTCAAATCTAAAACCATCTAACTTATATTCTTGCATCCAAAACTTAACTGAATCTACAATGAATTTTCTAGCCATTTTATTTTCTGATGCAAAAACATTTCCACAACCTGTTTCATCATGTAAAACTCCATCTTTGTATCTAAAGAAATACCCTGGCATACTTAAATTAAAACCTGATCCTTTTTGATCATACATGTGATTATATACAACATCCATAATTACTCCTATTCCTTGATTATGAATCGCCTGAATCATTTGTTTAGCTTCTTTTATTCTTATTACCAGGTCATATGGATTAGTACTATAACTTCCCTCTAAAGCATTATAATTTTGAGGATCATATCCCCAATTATAAGGTCTATTTCCAATATACTCATTATTATTTGCTAATTTTTCATCTACACTTGCAAAATCATAAAAAGGCATTATCTGAATATGTGTAAAGCCCATTTCTTTAATATGACTTAACCCTGTTAAATTTTCAAATTCACAATCTTGTAATTGTGTTAAAGCTAAAAACTTTCCTTTATGCTCCAACTTTGATGATTTATCAATAGAAATATCTCTAATGCTTACCTCACAAATAACACTGTCACAAGGATTTTTCTGCCATTTAAAATCATCTTTATCAAATCCTACTGGATTTGTTTTTTTCATATCAACTACTGCACCTTTTAAACCATTTATAGAAACTGCCTTTGCATATGGATCAACAAATTCATTAACTACGCCATTTATCTCTACACTAAAAGTATAAAATTTATTCTCTATATACTCATTTACACTTATAAAAAACACACCATTTTCTTGCTTCATCTCATAACTAATAAATTCATTTGAATCATATTTATCATAAATTTTTAAAATTGCATTTTCAGCTAAAGGTGCCCAAAGTTTAAAATTAAAGTTATTATCTTCTTTTTTCTCTAATCCTAAATCTTCACCATCATAGTAATACATTTGATCAATAGTTTTTATTTCTCTTGAAGTTAACATATTTTTACCCCTTTAGAATTCTATTTTCTTCTCAATAACCTTACCTATTGATGTCATAATACTTATATTTACTACTTTTAATTCATCTATTTTATTTAATATCTCTACTTTATAATCTTCATCTATCATTTCTACATTTATAATCATCTCATTAGCACCTGTCATATCTTTACTTATACCATCATCTGAATATAATTTATATGTTGCCTTATCCTCAACATAACCAACTATATTTAATTCTTTCATATTTAATTTTTCTGTTGATTGAGCTGAATTACCTAAAACAAATAGTTTGTTTTTTCTTACAAATACACAGAATTCATCAAGTGCTATATCCATATAATGATGTCCTTTTTCTACTTTTTCTAAGCTTATATTGTTATATTCTTTAACTTTCCATAAAGCCATTTCATCTGGCAAGTAAACATATCTACCTCTTTTATTAGCTTCATAAACAGGAGTAATCATCAAACTATCACCTACTAATAGTTGATCTTCTACTGATTTAACAAAACTATCATTATACTCAAAAGCAAGTGGTGCAATAAGCATATCAGATGAATTTCTAGCTTTCATAAACTCTGAATATAAATATGGAATCATTGCATATCTAAACTTTATAGCATTTTTAACTATGTTTTCAGTTTTTATATCATAAGAGAAAGGCTCTTGACTTCTTGTTCCAAGTGCTGAGTGGTTTCTATATAATGGGGCAAAAATGCTAAACTGATTCCATCTTGAAATAAGTTCTGAATCTGCATTTGAACCAAATCCACCAGTATCAGCTCCACTATATATAAATCCACACATATTTAATGATGGCATCATACTTATATTAAGTTTTAAATGTGACCACCATGAACAGTTATCACCAGTCCAAATTCCACCATATCTATGCATACCTATTGAAGATGCTCTTGAGAATAATAAATATCTCTTATTTTCATCTATCTTATCAAAGCCTTGTGCAGCAGCTTTTGTCATGTTGTAACCATATAAATTGTGCACATCATAATGATTAACTATTTCACCATCCATATTATGATACATAGCTTTATAATCATCATTGCTATTACTAATACCTAAAACAGCATCTTTTAAAGCAAAAAATCCATTAATATTCAGTTCTTGTCCCTTTAATTCATCTATCTTTTTAAAAGCATTCTCAAGTCCTGTTTCACTATAAAAAATTGCTGGCTCATTCATGTCATTCCAAAAACCTTCAACACCTAAATTAATAAGCTTTTTATACTTTTCTCCAAACCAAACTCTAGCATTTGAATTTAAAAAATCTGGGAAATGAACTTTTCCTGGCCATACTGCTGCAACAAAGTTTTTACCATCAATGTCTTTTACAAAATAATCGTTTTTTATTCCTTCTTCATAAATGTCATATCCTTTTTCAATTTTAACTCCAGCATCTATAATTGGAATAATTTTAACACCTCTTTGTTTCAAATCAGACGTTAATTTTTCAAAGTTTGGAAATCTTTCATCACTTAAACTAAAATCTTTGAAATCATCCATGTAATCTAAATCTAAACAAATTCCATCACAAGGAATATCTTTTTGAACAAAACTATCTGCTATATTTAAAACTGCCTCGCCAGTTGGGTAACTCCATCTACTTTGCATATATCCAAATGCCCATTTTGGTGGTAAGTATGATTTGCCTATTAACCCTAAAAATACTCTTGTTATCTCTCTTAAACTTTCTCCTTTAATTAAATAAACCTCGAAATCATTCCCTAAGACACTTACATTTAATTCATCACTTTTTGTATAACCTACATCAAATGTCACCTTACCAGCGAAATCAATGTAAACACCTAACTTTTCTTCACCATCTAAAATAAAGAAGTTATGAGCACCATATAAAGACCTTTTATCCTCTGCATGGTTTGGATCATCACTACAAAAACTTTCATAAATAAATCCTCTTTTATTAATTCCTCTTACATTCTCACCAAGTCCCCAAACAAAATCCTCATCAGCCATCTTCAAGCTTAAAATTGAACACTCCTTTGTTTCCTTATAAGTCAATGTATCTAGTTTTTCAATTGGATACTTCTCTAAATTTTCAACAATTATATCTGTTTTTATTGAATTATTTTTCACAAACCTTTTAACTTGACCATATTTTTTACTCATAAAATTCACCCTCATTTTTTAAATTTTTAATTGATTCTCTTTCTAAAATACTTGTTTCAAAAATTATATTTTTATGCTTTCCATTCTCATTAACTAATTCATATATAAGTTGAACACCCTCTTTTACCATATATTCAAAAGGCTGTTTTACTGTTGTAATTGGCGGATTATAATATTTTGTATAATCAATCCCATCAAACCCTATAATAGAAATATCTTCTGGAATTTTATATCCCATCTCATCACAAGCCCTTGCTGCACCAACTGCCATAATATCTGATATAGCAAAAACTGCTGTAGGAACTTTTTTCTTCATCAAAAGTTTTTTCATTGCACTATATCCAGTTTCAAATGTGTAATTTCCAAATTCCTTAAACGATTTCTTAGTTCGTAAATTTAAATCTTTATGTGCTTTTTCATATCCTTGCATTCTCACATTTCCACATCTATCCTCTTTAGAAATCGAGCCTATTATTGCAATATCTTTATGTCCTAATTCTTCTAAATACTTGACTGTATCATATGCCGATGCAAAATCATCTATATTTATATTAGAAACATAACCATCCACCTTATCTGAAATATTTGAAGAAATTCCAACTATCGGTGTGTTTATACTTTTAATAATCTCTATATCAGCTTCACTAAAGTTAATTCCTATACAAATAAGCCCATCTAATCTTTTTTCTTTTACAAACTCTCTAATAAAAAGTAGACTATCTTTATTACTGTCCATAAATTGAGCTACCATATTAAATCCTTTATTTACAAGACCAACATTTATAATATTTATCAGTTCATAGAAAAAAGGATTATAACCACTATGAACAACAACTCCTATTGTATTGCTTTTTATAAGTTTTAAGTTCCTCGCACTATTATTAGGAATATAATTATATTCTTTTATAATTGCTAAAATATTTTCTTTTGTACTATCACTAACTTCTTCACTATTATTTAAGACTCTAGAAACTGTGCTAACACTGACACCAGCAATTTTAGCAATATCTTTTATATTCATTATGACCTCCTGTTTTCGGTATCGTTACCATCATATAGTTAATATTATCATTTATGGATTATTTTGTAAATTAATATTTGTAATTTGAAAAATTTTTTTTAAATTTGTTTTTAATCTTCTAAAATAAATTTATTGTAATATTAATATTTTATTGATAATATTACCTTAATTAAGATTATTTTACTTTTAGAAAATTATATAGGAGTTATTTTTATGAATGATATTATATATAAAAACAATCAAAAAATAATAGGTTCAATAATAAAACTAAATAGATTAAAAAAGAATATAAGCCAAAAATCTTTAGCTAAAGGAATTTGTGTGCCTTCCTATTTAAGTCGTATAGAAAGCGGAGAATTTTTACCTAGTGATGATGTTATTTCTATAATTTTTGATAAACTTGGCTTAAAATATAATGACTCTAAAGAATTTGTAAGTGAAAAAAAAGCTTCACTTGAATTTTTCTTTGAAAATTTAATTTTTAATGAATTTGATTTAACATCTAATTTATTTTCTAAACTCGAAAAAATAGAACATGAATTTTTAGCTTCACCACTCATAGTTGACTACTTTCTTGCTAAACTAGCTAGATATTGCTCTACTCGTCATAGAGAAAAATTTGAATCATCAAGTTCTTTCCTACTTTCTGCATTTGATTTACTTTCAGAAAAACAAAAATCTATGTACAACTTTTACATGGGCGTTGATGTTTTAAGCTTATCCGCTGATATAGAACTCGGAAAAACTTATATAAAAAATTCTTTAAACTATCGTGAATTTGGTCATTGTTATTACTGGTTATCCTACGCTTATATGCTAGAAAATAACCCTATCAAAGCTTATGACACAATAAAAAGAGCTTTAGACTTGTATGTTCAAGACGGAAATATAATTAGTATTATGAATTCATATGAAAAAATAGCCGAAGTTTATTTTCTTTTAGATAACTATATCGATGCTATACAGTATTTGAAAAAGGCTTTAAGAATGGCTAAAACACTTAAAAATATGCATTTTACAGAACATATAACCTCACTTCTTGCATGGTCTTATTACAGATTAAAAAATTATAAACTTGCACATAAGTATCTAGAATCAAATACAGGAATAGCTGATCATCGTATACTTACACCCGATTCTATACTTATTGCCTTAATAAACTTTGAAACTAATGATAAATTAGCCTTGAAAAAAACTTTATTAAAGTTAAATAATCCTCAAACATTTGAACAAATGGATATAGCTCTTATAGATTCTTTTATTAGTTTTTTCACTTTTTATATAGAAAATGAAAAATATATAAAAACTACTCAATGGGAGACTTTACTTTTAAAACTTATAAGAGATGTTACTAAATTTGCTGAACTAAAAAAAGCTTTAAAAGAACTTTTAAAACAATACTATATACAAAATCGACGCTATAAAGATGCTTTAAATCTTTTTTAAATATACTTATAGATATTTTTTTAGATTTACATATAATGTATTAGAAAGTTAAAACTTTACTCTATTTTAAAGGGGTGATTCCATCTTGAAGATACATGATAATGCTGTTGAATATCTTTCTAATCTTTTAGAAACTGATACAACAGGTAAAAAATATCTTAGATTAAAAAAAGATGGTTGTAGCTGACATAGCAAGTATAAAATCGTTCTGGATGAGCGACATGTAGATGATTTAGCCTATACCGATAAGGGCTTCACAATAATTGTAAGCAGAAATATAGCCAATATCGCTCTTAGTGCTGTCATTCAATATAAAAAAACTATTACTGGTTACAGAATTTGTATAAGATAATCATTTTAATATTTAACTAAATCCACTAAAAATGTTGTATTATTATGTTAAGAACTATTTTACAACTAGGAGGTGGAGCCATTGATTATTAAAGTTCATTATAATGCTGCTAAGCATTTACAAAAGATGCTTGATAGTGATGAAACTAAATCTAAAGTTTTAAGAATTAAAAGTAATGGCTATTCATGAAGTGGCATCAATTGGGATATTGTTCTGGATGAACAAAGAGATGGTGATGTAGTAGTCACAGATAAAGGATTTACAATAGTTGTAGAGGAAAGCTTAGCTAAGTTCTTCTCTGTTGCTACAATTGAATATAAAAATACTTTTGCTGGATACAAATTTGTAATTAAGTAAAAGTAAAAAAATAGTCTGAAGTATTAACTTCAGACTATTTTTTACTGCATACCATAATTACTATAAAGATAACTATTCCAAGAATGAACGGTACATTAAATATTTTTTCATTTCTTACCTCTTCTCTAAAGCATCCAAATTCTCTTTGCGCATCTACTCCAAATGAAGGATCCATTCTACTATCTATATCTTCAAGACTAGCATACTGCCCCGCTGGACATCTAGTTTCTATTGCTTTTCTAGTCCTCTTAACTCTTGACTTTTCAAGAACATTTATAAGTGCTCTAATTATGAAAAATCCAACTATAGCAATTGCCCCATAAAATGCTCCAACTGCTAGTTTTTCTCCTAAACTTATTGAATTTAACATATCCATAGCTTCTTGTGGATCTATAATTGCTGACTCACCAGCTGCTTGCTTTGCTCCTGAAACAATTCTCTGTAAAAGAAGCTGTGATGTATTAATTGTAAAATGAGCTATCATAGCAACAAATATACTATTTGCAGCTCTTACCATATATCCAAAAATCATCCCCATGACAAATGCATAAAGGAACTGATGCGGATTCATATGAATAATTCCAAATACAAGCCCTGACATTACTGCTGCTACATGCTTACTTTTAAAATCATAACCTGATAACATAATTCCTCTCATAGTTATTTCTTCACTAATTGATGGAGTTACACCTATCATAATTATCATAAGCCAAAGCGGTGTACTGTTTAAATCACTCATCATTCCTGCTACATCATTAGTAAAGAAAAATGATGCTATGTAAGCAAAGAATGACATAACTGGTTGTGCAATAAATCCTATTATAATAGCTATAACTATATCTTTGATTCCTATTCTATTAAGTTTTAAGACCCTTTTAAAACTTTGTCTTGTTATTAAAATATAACCTATTGCTGGAAGTATAAAGATTATAACATGCGATATTATAAGTCTAACTGGATATGATGTTGAAGGTGGTATTAACGGCCCTAGAAGTGCCCCTCCAATTTGTGGCCAAATCATTATAAAAAGAAAGAATAAACTTGCTCTAAAAATTGGTCCTTTTTTTATTTTCATTATTTAGTTGTCCCCCTCTATAATATCAAATAGTTTATAACTATTAATACTATATATAATATTTTTATATTTGTTACTCTAATTATATTTTACCTAATACTATTTTATATCTTAAAAACATTTTATTAAACTATTAGAAATTTTTATTTAATAAAATATATATTTTTTTAATTACATGTATAAATTTTTTTCTTTTGGGTAATACTTATTACTGAGGCAATAAGCTTCAATCTTATAATAGCCTCTCCCCCATTTTATTTTTATGGCAATCTTAAGGGAAACCTCTTCCCTAAAGATTGCTCTTTTATTTGTATTTCATTATTCCCAAATAGTCTAAAGCAACGCTTTAGACTATTTTTCATATTTTCTCTTTTAACACTTTTATAAAATTAAGTAATTCAAAATTATAAAAAAAGGAATAGCTTTAAATTAATATTAAAACTATCCCTCTACTATATAATTATTTTATTTCTCTTCTAATCCAATCTAAAGCTTCTAATACACTTCTTCTTCTAACTCGTTCTCTATTACCAAAGAAATTGAATTTTTTAGCTTTAGTTACTCCATTTATGTGAAGTCCTACATACACAAGTCCTACAGGTTTTTCATCACTTCCCCCTGTTGGCCCTGCTATTCCAGTAGTTGAAACTCCAATATCAGTTTCTGAAAGTTTTGCAATTCCCTTTGCCATTTCCTTAGCAGTCTCTTCACTTACAGCACCAAACTTTTCTAAAGTTTCTACTTTAACTCCAAGTCTTTTCATTTTAGATTCATTACTATAAGTAACTATTCCTTCCATAAAAACTTCTGAAACCCCGGGGTAGTTTATAATTGTCCCTGCTAAAAGTCCACCTGTACAAGATTCTGCTGTACTTATTGTAAGGTGTTTTTCAATTAATAACTTTGCAACAACTTCCTCTAAACAAGTTTCACCCTCAGCGTAGATATTATCCCCAAGAATTTTTTCTATTTCTTTTGCAACAGGTGCAATAATATCATCACATTCTTTTTCATCTTTTCCTTTTGCAGTAACTCTTAAAATACAATCAACTTCTTTTGCATATGGTGCTATAGTTGGATTTGTTTGATTATCTATAAGATGTTTAACTTGTCTTTCCATTTCTGATTCACCAACACCAAAAACTCTTAGAATTTTTGATTTAAGCATTGAATCAGTTTTTCCAAGTAAAAATGGTTTAACATAGTTATCAAACATTGGTTTCATCTCTCTTGGAGGTCCTGGAAGTACAACTATGAACTTCTCATTTTTTCCTGCTTCAACTTCACCTTCAATATATTTTTTTGAAGTTCCGCTCATAATTGCCCCTGGAGCTGTCCCATTTGGGTTCTCTAGCACAATTGCATCTATCGGGAAGTATGCTTGTTTCATATTTGCTTCTGAAATTTTATCAGCTCTTCCACTTCTTTTAAAATATCCCTTTAATGCTTCTAAAGAAGGCTCATGCAAAACTAAATCTTTACCAAAATATTTAGCTGCAAGTTCTTTGCTCAAATCATCTTCTGTTGGTCCAAGACCTCCTGTTGTAATGATCATATCACAAGTTTCAAAAGCTCTATCAAACTCTTCCATAATTCTATCTTCATTATCACCAACAACTGCTTGATGATAAACTTCTACTCCAATAGCTGCAAGCTCTTGTGATAAATATTGTGCATTTGTATTTACAATATCACCAAGTAAAATCTCAGTTCCTATTGCTAAAATTTCTGCTTTCATTCCTTCACCTCATTTGTTTATTTACATAAATATATTTAAATTAATTAATACAAACTCATTTCACTACAAAGTTTGTATCAACTATCATAAAAGCGTTTTTCAAACCACTACTTAAAAGAATTTCTTTGTTCTTTAATATTATTACACACTCTATTTGTTCTAAACTTTCAATTATTTCAAATGCTCTTTTTTCTCCTAGTATAAATAAGCCTGTTGATAATCCATCTCCGTCAATAGATTTATTAGATATAATACTAATGCTAAGAAGATTATTTTCAATAGGATAACCAGTTTTCAAATCTATAATATGACTATACATTTTACCATTTAAACTAGAATACCTCTCATAACTTCCTAAAGTTACTATTGATTTACTTTTAACACCTATAATCCCAACTGATTCCCCAGTGCTCTTTAAAGGGTGTTGAATACCTACATTCCAGTGCTTGCCTTCATTATTTTCTCCTAGCATAAATATATTTCCACCTAAATTTATAACTGCACTTTTAATATCATATTTTTTTAAAATATCAACAACTTTATCAGTTGCATACCCTTTTGCTATTGCACCAAAACTGACTTTTTGATTTTCACTTTTTGATGCAATTAAATTTTTTTCATCCAAATTTATATTTTCATAATTTATAGTTTTTAATAAATTAATCACTTGAATTTGCTCTAATAATTCAAAATTTTTCTTTCCAATATTCCATGCTCTAACTAGCTTTTCACTCGTTATATAAAATGCACCCTCCGTAAGTTTAGAGTAGTTTTTAGCTTTAACTAAAAGTTCCATCATATCTTTACTACATTTAAAGGGTTCCCCTTTAGTGTTATTAAAATTACTTACTTCACTATTTTTATTAAACACAGAAAATTTT
>JBOGAY010000026.1:0-6746 GCA_051655925.1 Sarcina sp.
GATTTAAAGTATAATCTTCTTGTAAAATATTAGTTTTTTGCATAATTATATTTTACTCAAATCCTGACTTTTTTTAAAGTTGGGATTTATTTTTTTGAAAAAAAAGACCGCCACACTAATTATTTAGTGCGACAGCCCCATTTTCACCAAAACTTGTAAAAATGATGAACTGGCCCTACTCCATTCCCAATATCAAAACTATTTGCAATAGCTTCTGTTATATATTCTTTTGCATTTTTAACTGCTTCTATAATATCTTGTCCCTTTGCTAAGTTAGAACAAATTGTTGCTGATAGAGTACAACCTGTTCCATGAGTATTTTTCCTATCTAGTCTTTTAGCTGGGAAGTATTCTTCAACTCCCTCACCAATTAATAAATCTATTGAATCACCATCAAGGTGTCCCCCCTTAACTAAAACATACTTTGCTCCAAGTTCTAAAATCTTTTTACCTGCAACTTTCATATCTTCTAATGTTTCAATCTTTAAATCTTTAAGTTCCTCTGCCTCTGGCACATTTGGAGTTATTATATATGCAAGTGGTACTAAATTTTCTTTTAGAGCCTTTTTAGCCTCTAGCTTTAAAAGAGAAAATCCACTTTTAGAAATCATAACTGGGTCAACTACTAAATTTTTTACATTATAAAACTTTAAGCTATTTGCTATCTCTTTTATAATCTCCTCACTAGAAACCATCCCTATCTTTGTAGACTCTGGAACTATATCTTCAAATATTGATTTAATTTGAGCTTTTATCATACTAGCTTCTATTTCATAAACATCAAAAACTCCCATAGTATTTTGTGCTGTTATAGCTGTGATAACACTCATTCCGTAAGTTCCATTAGCACTAAAACTTTTTAAGTCTGCCTGTATTCCTGCACCACCACTACAATCTGACCCTGCAATTGTAAGTGTTGGTATTTTATAATTATTCATAACATCTTCCCCCCAATATTTTTTGAATATAAAAAAACACTATCCATATAGGAGGAGAGCTTGTGGATGATACTCCAAATCCACAACATGTAAAAGTGCCTATAACAGTTAGAACACTTCCTGGGACTTATTATTATTATTTAGAGTTTCATAATCAATTCGGTAAATCAACAAGTGATACTATCTCACTTAAAGTTGGTGCAACTGAAATGAGTAAAATAGTTATTGATGTTATTGATGATGAGCAAACTCAAAATCAATTTACAATTGAGCAAGGAGTTGCAGAATACAAACTTATACATGTAGATGCAAAAAATCCTAAGTTCTCAGTTATATCAAGCAATACATCTGTTGCTAAAGCTTCTATTGTAAATGGTAATACATTAAGAATCGAAGGAATTGATGGAGGTAGAACAGGTCTTAAGATTATAGAAGAAACTACTGGTGAAACAAGACACATTGGAGCTAGAGTTCTTAAAGCTGATAAATCTTTACCTGGAATGCCTGATTATTTATCAATTGGACAAGTTTCAGAAGATAGAGAAGGTGATCTTGAATTCTGGAGAGACATTGATACTGATGATACTAATAAAAGAACAGATATAAGATATATCTACATCAATGGTGGTCCATTCACTGGTTGGAGAACTTGGACATCCGAAGATGGTGCAAGAGCTAAAACTTATATCAAAGAAAGTTTAAAACTTGGAATGATTCCATTCTTCGTTTACTACAACATTCCTGATGATGCAGAAGATTACTTAGTAGATTTAGAGCATATCA
This sequence comes from Sarcina sp., assembly GCA_051655925.1. Lineage (GTDB taxonomy): Bacteria > Bacillota > Clostridia > Clostridiales > Clostridiaceae > Sarcina. Next base: position 1,722 of record JBOGAY010000026.1, read on the forward strand.
ATAGCAAAGATTATATGGAAGCTTATTTTAAAGATTTAAAATTCTTCTTAGATATTTGTATTGAATATGCTGGTGATGAAACTGTTGGTATGATATTTGAACCTGATTTCCTTGGATACATGATGCAACAATCTGGTAAACAACCAAATGAAATAAGTGCTCTTGTTGATGCTGCTTATTCATCAGGTGTTCTTGAGAAAGGAAAAGATCCTCAATTTGAAAATAACGTTAAAGGTCTTGTTGAGGCTATTAACTACACAGTAGAAAAATACTATCCTCAAGCTTATAATGGATGGCAATTTAATATCTGGTCATATGAAGAACCAGGAATTCCATCACAAGGTCTTTTACACAAAACTGAATTTATCGGCTGGGAGCCAGGTAGAGATTATATTAAAAATGCTGCTACTATAACTGCTGACTACTATAAAGCTGCTGGAATCAATTCATACGGAACAGAATTTATCTCAATAGATAAATATGGTCTTGATGGAGCTTATGATGCTGGTGCTGCTGAAGATCCTAAGAGCTCAAAATGGCTTTGGAATGCAGATCTTTGGTATAACTATCTTTCTTCATTAATAGGATGGGAACCAGCTAATGTTGGTTCTCTTTGGAAAAAACTATAAAATGTAAAATTAAAGGTTGCTATCAAACTGGGTTCTTTCTCATCTTTGGTGAAATAGAATACTGAATACATTAGAAAAGGGCATCCTAAAATGCCCTTTTGTTGTATACTTATTTTTTATACCCATACTTGAGTAAGAACCTCAAACTGATAGCAACCTTTTTTGATATTATATTTTAAACGTAATTGTAATTTCCCCAGTATACTAATTTCACAACTAAATCCTCTGCTTCTTCATTAGCAGGTTCAGTTTCTAAGAATAAAGCTTTAGGATCATCAACTGTGTAGTCATGATTATAATTCATTGACTCATCTAATGACTTTTTAACTAAATCAGCAATATGCTTCTTTATATCCTCTTTTTCTAATTCTGGAATTAATGCTTTCATAACGCCTATTTCATCATCGCTAATAATTAATCCTTTTTCTTTATTAACATTAAAATGCATTACTATTTTATTACCACAATTTTTATCTGTTGTGCTAACAGCAAATTCTGTTGCTATTGTTTTTAAACTAGATTCTTTATCTTTATTTGTAAAATCTACAACAAAATTTTTTTCTGAATTTATTGCACCCTTTTTATACGCACCTGTTGAAGTATTGTCAAACGTATCTTTTATTATTTCATTTCCAGCAACAAGTCTGTTGTTATGTTCCTCTGCCGCTGTTGTTATTTCATTTAAATTTTCAAAAGCTTTAAAATTTTTCTCAGTTAATCCTTTTAAATCAATGTCTTCAATTTTTATTGCTACTGCCTCACTCTTTTCTTCTACACTTTCTTTTTCTAAATTTACTTGCTCATTTTTTTCTAATACACTCTCTTTTTCTACCTTCTTTTCACCACAACCTACTAAAACACTCCCTGTCAAAAGTGCACATAAAGATAGCACTAAAAGCTTTCTCATATCATCCTCTCCCCCTTAAAATTCTTATGTACTAATCTTATAATATTTACCATTTTATGTAAATACATAACTTAGTATATCTCTATTTAATAAAATAATTACTTAAAATACTTTTTATTTTAAACTTTTGCAACTTCCCTTCTAATTTTCGAACTTTTTGTTGTGATTTGTAGCATGAAAACCTTTTACAAATTTTAGAAGTTATGAGACCATAAAATTGTATTATATTTTATAAAAGGGGGACTTTATTATGAGGAAAATGCATAACAAACTTAAAAGAGTAATTAGTTTATTCATTTGCCTACTATTTGTACTGTCATTAGCTCCTACTTCATTAGTTTTAGCTAATCCTAAAGCTGCTAGTGGAGCACCTGGAGTAGCCACACTACAACATAATCAATATGGTAATGATACTGATGGTGAATATACTATTAGTTTCAGTATGTGGTATGGAAATAACGGTACAAGCTACAAACTATTCGAAAGAATAGGAATCAAAAATGAATTTGTGGAAGTTGCAGCTGGAGAACTTGAAGATACTAGCCCAAATCCACAACATGGTGAAATTCAAATATCAGGTAGAAAACTTCCTGGTACTTATTATTATCAATTAGAGCTTACAAACGAGCATGGTTCAACAATGAGTAATATCATATCACTTAGAGTTGGTTCTGCACAAATGAGTGATATAGTTATTGATATTGTTGATGATGAAAAAACTCAAAGTCAATTCACAGTAGAGCAAGGAGTTACAGAGTATGACCTTATTCATATTGATGTTGAAACACCTAAATTCTCTGTAATATCAAGTAACACATCAGTTGCTAAAGCTTCTATTGTAAATGGTAATAAGCTTAGAATTGAAGGTATTGAAGGTGGTAGATCTGGCTTCAAAATTGTTGAAGAAACAAGTGGCGAAGAAAGATATGTTGGATGTAGAGTTCTTAAAAAAGATAAAACTCTTCCTGGAATGCCTGATTATTTATCAATTGGACAAGTTTCAGAAGATACAGATAATGACTTAAACTTCTGGAGAGATATTGATACAGATGATACTAATAAAAGAATGGATATCAGATATATCTACATCAATGGTGGTCCTTTCTCTGGTTGGAGAACATGGACAACTGAAGATGGTGGAAGAGCTAAAAAGTATATTACTGAAAGCTTAAAACTTGGTATGATACCTTTCTTTGTTTACTACAATATTCCTGATTCGTCAGAAGATTATGCTGTTGATTTAGCACATATTAATGATAAAGCTTACATGGAAGCTTACTTTAAAGACTTAAAATTTCTTTTAGATATTTGTATTGAATATGCTGGTGATGAAACAGTCGGTATGGTATTTGAACCAGATTTCCTTGGATACATGATGCAACAATCAGGTAAACAGCCAAATGAAATAACAGCTGTTGTTGATGCTGCTTATTCTTGCGGTGTTCTTGAAAAAGGAAAAGATCCTGAATTTGAAAATAGCGTTAAAGGCCTTGTTGAAGCTATCAACTATACAGTAGAAAAATACTATCCACAAGCTTACAACGGATGGCAATTTAACATCTGGTCATATAATCAACCTGGAGTTCCAGGGCAAGGTCTTCTTCACAAAACTGAATTTGATGGTTGGGATGAAGGTAGAAAATTTATTAAAGATGCAGCTACTGCTACTGCTGAATATTATTCTGCTGCTGGAATAAATTCATATGGAACAGAATTTATCTCAATAGATAAATATGGTCTTGATGGAGCTTATGAAGCTGGTGCTGCTGAAAATCCTAAAGATTCAAAATGGCTTTGGAATGCAGATATTTGGAATAATTATCTTCTTTATACAAAGACATTGCATGAAGTAACAGAGCAACCAGTTATTTTATGGCAATTACCTGTTGGGCATTTAAACTCAACTCAAACACCTGATCCTTATGATGGTGGAAATTTTGATGATTTATCAAATGCTGTTGCTCACTATGAAGATTCAGCTCCTACTTTCTTCTTTGGAGATACATTCAAAGCTGGTGGTGGAAAAAGAACTGAATACTTTGGAACTAATGAAGCTAACGATCCTAAAATAAAAGCTGAGGGTGATACTATCACTTGGGGTGGACACATGGAAGAAGCTAAAGATGCAGGAGTAATTTCTATGCTATTTGGAGCTGGGGTTGGTGCTAGTACAGATGCTGTAGGTTCTCCTCCAACTGATGATTATTGGTGGATTACAAAAGCTCAACATTACTTCAAAAATCCACTTCAATTAGATGGTTCAATCAAACCTCCAACACCTGATGTTAAACCACCTAGAAAGCCTTCAATCACGGCTTCTACTAATGAAACAACTACTGGTGATTATACAATATCTGCTACTATTCCATCAAACTCACTTGCAGATAGCTATGAGTTATTTGAAAATGGTAAAGTTATTGATAATGGTTCAGTAACATCAGAGCAAGCTTCTATCAAAAAAGATTTTGCTAAGAAACCTGTTGGAGATTATGAGTATTATATAAAACTTGTAAATAAAGATGGTGAAACTTCTAGTACAACTATAAAAGTTTCAGTAGTTAAAGAACCTATTACACCACCTGAACCTCCTATTGATCCACCAACACCTGGTGAAAATGGGTATAAGGTAGAATTCGAGGTTACTCAAGATTGGAATTCTGGTGCTAACTATCAAATGACAATCCGTAATACTGGTTCAAAACCTATAACTGATTGGACACTTACTTTTGAATTTGCTAAAAAAATCCAAAGTGCTTGGGATGTTAAATTAACTGAAAAATCTGGTGTTTATACTGTTATTCCAAATTCTTGGAATAAAACAATTCCTGCTAATGGTTCAATAAGCTTCGGTGGTGCTTGTGATGGTGGAATTGGTAATATTAAACCTACTAATATAAAACTTACTGGTACAGGAATTGGCGAAGGTAGTGGTGAAATAACTCCTCCTCCAACTCCAGAATCTCCTAAAAAAGCTAGTATAACTGCTTCAACAGCAGATAGCAAAGATGGAAAGTATTCTGTAAGTGCTTCTATTCCAAAAGACAGCAAAGCTAAAAAATACGAAATCTTTGAAAATGGTAAATCTATAAAAACTAGTAATGTTACTGCTGAGGCTACTACTGTAAAATGTGATATAGCTAAAACAGCTAGTGGAAATTTTGAATACTACGTTGCCCTTACAAATGATGCAGGAACAACTAAGTCTGATAAAATTTCTGTAAAAGTAACTATTGATTCTGAAGGTGGCGGTACAAATCCAGATCCAACAGAAAAAGCATGGAAAGCTGGAACAAGTTATCAAAAAGGTGATGTTGTAACTTATAGTGGGAAAACTTATATCTGTTTACAACCACACCAATCATTACATGGTTGGGAACCTACAAATGTACCTGCTCTTTGGGCTATTAAATAGTTAATCACTCTTTAAAGTAAAAAAGATGGAGCTGCATGAAAGTGCAACTCCATTTTTTTTGTTATTCTATATTTAAT
>JBOGAY010000027.1:0-2925 GCA_051655925.1 Sarcina sp.
TGAAAAATTTTTATAAATTTATGAAATATTCAATGGAACAATATGAAATTTGGGATTATGTTAATGAAGAAGAAAGAACACGAGAATCACATACGAATATACCGTATTTATTAGAAAAAAACTCAAAGATAAATGAGAAGATTGTAGTTTTTTTAAATAGTATTTTAGAAAGCGTTGAAAAAAACAAATTTTATTTAAGAGAGAATAAAATTAGTGAAATTATTAAGAGTATTGTAGAAAATTGGAAAAGAGATTATTCAAAATTAGATTTTCAGATAAAAATAGAAGAAGATTTAATATATGAGATTTCAGAGGATATAATAAAGGTCATACTAGATAATTTAATTTTAAATAGTGTTCAGCAAAATTCTGAAAAAACAACTTTAAAAATAGAGATAAAAATAGAAGTAAACTCAGAAGGTAAACTGGAGATAGTATATAAAGATTTTGGAAAAGGATTAGATAAAAAATATTTAGAAAATCCAGAAAAAATATTGGAAGTTCATGAAACATCGAGGGATGATGGTCATGGATTAGGAATGTGGATTATTAATAATTCAATTTTGATGTGTTCAGGTGAAGTTAAAAATATAATTGGAACTGATGGATTTGAAATATTTTTTACTTTAGGGAGGGGAGTATAGTGGAAGAAATAAATATATTATATATAGATGATCAGCCAGATATATTATTATCTTTTTATTTATCTAGCAGATATAAAAATGAAAAAGTAAATATTAGTTATCAATCTCATGAATTTAAAAATGGTGAAAGATATGAAGATTTGCTATTAAATTCTAAAGTGAAAAAATCAAATGTAATTTTGATAGATTCTAATTTATTTGAAAATGGTAATACTACAGATAAACTTTTTACTGGGGAAGAATTTAGAGTTATATTAAAACAAATTTATCCTTATATAGAAACAATAGTTATAACTCAAAATGCTCCAAATTTAGAGTATGGAATAATATCTAAATTTAATGATGACGGAAATGATGAGTTTGAAAAATTTTATAACAGTAATTTAAAACCATTACTTGATCAAAAAATAAGAGATATACTAGTTTCAAGGGAATTAACAAAAAGAATTAATGAAAAATCTTCTGTAGATACTATTCTTTTAGAAAAAATAAATGATTCATTAGATGGAATTCTGGAATATAAGCATTTAACATCAGATGATATAAAAAATTTAATCACAGAGTTTAAGGAACTGAAGAGGATTGTAAATGAATAAAGAGGATTATAGAATAACAACGTATTGTGATAGTTTAGATAGCATAAAGAAAAAAAAAGAAAGTTTATTAAAAAAAATAAGAGAATCTCATGAAACAGCAATAGATCTGTATAAAATAGTAAAAAAAGAAGAGTTTAGAAACGATTATTTCAAAGTTTATAATTATAAATGTGCTTATTGTGGAGCAGCAATGAAAAATTTATCAGCAATTGAAATGGAAGTTGACCATTTTATAAATAAGGCTTCTTTTACTATTAAAAAAAATTCAGGTGTTTTAGAAAATTTAGTTTCATCATGTTATGTCTGTAATAGAAAAAAAAGTGCTTTTAAAATAGAAGGGAAATATGAAAAAATTTTATATCCGGACGAAGAGAGCATAAAAAAAGTATTTTATAGAGATGATGATTATGGTATAAAAATATCTCCAACCTATTCAAACGATGAGGTAATATTAAGTTTTTATGAACAGTTGTCATTAGGATCAGAATTTAGAAAATTAGATTTTCTTTTGGTAAATATAGATGGATTAATAAAAGATCCCAGAGCAATAAAAATAAAGACAGCATTAGAGAGTATAAAATGTAAAATTTTAGAAAAAAGAAATATTATAAAACCTTAAAAAAATCTTGCAATTTTTATATTTTTAGTGTAATCTATTCCCCGTAAAAGACCTTGTGTTTAATAAAGGGGGTTAAAATGGAAAAATTTAATGAAAAAATTCAAGAAATTCTAATAGAGATAGGAAATAATCTTCAAAATGAGAGAAAAGTTTCTATCCAATTAGAAAAAGAAGCATCTGGAAGAGTATTTTTAACAATAGCTCCAACAAAATTAGTAAGCATAAAGTAAGTACATAAATTATACAAGTAAAAATAATATTTTAATATGATGAGTAGGGTCAGGGATACCCACCCATATTAAATTCAATTTTTATTAATTACTTGAATTGAATAGAATTGGTATAAGAGGATGAGTCAAGGACCACCCTTATCTAATCATTATGATTGGATAGGGGTGGTCTATTTTTTTATCAGGAGTTTTTATGGAAGAAATGGAAAAGCTAATTGAAATGATTGAAGTTTTAGATATTGATTTAGATACTAAATCAGAGTTAATGATTCAATTAGGTAAAGCTGATGCAGAAGCAAGGAGATGGAATAATGGTAGGAACTAAAAGAGTTATTTTATTAGCAGGACATAACTTTATAAGTCCTGGATGTAACACAAATATAGATGGAAAATTAATAACAGAATTTGATATGACAAGCTATTTAGTAGCAGAAGTCTTTAAAAGAGAAAGATTAATAGGTATTGATTTAATTATTAAAGCTAGAAATGATTTTGGAAATTTAGTTAATGAAGTTAATTCTTTAAACGGAGATATTTTAATAAGTTGTCACTTTAATGCTTATAACACAAAAGCACAAGGAACAGAGGTTCTCTATGCTCATACATCATCAAAAGGAAGAAAGTTAGCTTCAGCAGCTCAAGATATTTTAACTAAGCATTTAGGACTACCAGATAGAGGAGTAAAACCAACTAAACTAGAAGATAGAGGAGGTTCAATTCTTAATAAAACTAAACCAGTAGCAATACTAATAGAACCATTCTTTTTAGATAATATTAAGAATAAAGATTATCTAGAGAAATCTATTGAAAAAGTTTCAAATGCAATAATTGAGATA